>JALNWC010000248.1 GCA_023231075.1 Rhodoferax sp. | reverse complement strand
CATGGCCGTGGTCGAGCTCGGCATGAACCACCCCGGCGAAATTGCCGCCCTGGCGGCCATCGCCCAGCCCACGGTGGCGCTGGTCAACAATGCCCAGCGCGAACATCTGGAGTTCATGGAAACTGTCGAAGCCGTGGCGCAGGAAAACGGCGCGGTGATCGAGGCGTTGCCGGTTTCAGGGGTGGCCGTGTTCCCGTCGGATGACGCCTACAGCGCGCTATGGGCTGGCAAGGCCGGCGCGCGTAAGCGCCTGTGTTTTGGTCAACCGGCTGACGTGTACGCCACGCAGGCGGTCTGGTCCGGCGCGGCCTGGCAGGTCAGTGCCGTGACGCCGCAAGGCGCGCTGCATTACGCCCTGCACATTGCGGGCGCCCACAACGTCAAAAATTCACTCGCGGCCGTGGCGTGCGCGCTGGCCGCCGGGGTGCCGCTGGCCGCGATTGCGGCCGGGCTGGAAGCTTTCGAGCCGGTCAAGGGGCGTTCGCGTGCGCTGCTGGTGCGCCACGGCGGGTGGGCCATCACGCTGGTCGACGACACCTACAACGCCAACCCCGACTCGGTGCGCGCCGCCATCGAGGTGCTGGCGGCGCTGCCCGGGCCGCGCCTGCTGGTGCTCGGCGACATGGGCGAGGTGGGCAACCAGGGGCCGCAGTTTCATGCCGAAGCCCTGCAATGGGCGCAGGAGCGGCAGATCGAAAAAATCATCGTTACCGGGGCGGCCTGCCTGCAAGCCGCGGCCCCGCTGGCAGGTATTGAAGCGCATGCGCAGATGACCGATGTGCAGGCCGCCGTGCTGGCGGCGCTGCCCACGGTGGCCAGCGTGCTGGTCAAGGGCTCGCGCTTCATGAAGATGGAGCGGGTGGTCGAGGCCATTGTGCAGGCCGCAACACAGGACAAGGAGACCGCCCCATGCTGATCTGGCTCACCCAATGGCTGCAAACCCTGTCGTCCGACCTGGGTTTTTTGCGCGTTTTCCAGTACCAGACCTTTCGCGCCGTGATGGCCGCGCTGACCGCGCTGCTGATGGGACTGGCCGCCGGCCCCTGGGTGATCCGGCGCCTCACCGAACTCAAGATCGGCCAGCCGATTCGCGGCTACGGCATGGACACGCACCATGTCAAAAGCGGCACCCCGACCATGGGCGGCGTGCTGATTTTGTTGTGCATTGTGCTGTCCACCCTGCTCTGGTTTGACTGGAGCAACCGTTTTGTCTGGATCGTGCTGCTGGTCACGCTCGGCTTTGGCGCCATCGGCTGGTCGGACGACTGGCGCAAGGTGGTCAACAAGGACCCCGAGGGCATGCCCTCGCGCGAGAAATACCTGTGGCAGTCGCTGATCGGCCTGCTGGCGGCGCTCTACCTGGTGTTCAGCATTTCAGAAAACACCAACTACCGCGTGCTGGAGCTGTTCTTTACCTGGGTGCAGTCCGGGTTTGACTTGAGCCTGCCGCCCAAGGCGGGCTTGATGGTGCCGTTTTTCAAGGAAGTCAGCTACCCGCTGGGGGTGCTCGGTTTTGTGGTGCTGAGTTACCTGGTGATCGTCGGGTCGAGCAATGCGGTGAACCTGACCGACGGTCTGGACGGCCTGGCCATCATGCCGGTGGTGCTGGTGGGCTCGTGCCTGGGCATCTTCGCCTATGTGACGGGCAACACGGTGTTTGCCCGCTACCTGTTTTTGCCGCACATCCCGGGCGCCGGTGAACTGATGATTTTTTGTGCCGCCATGGCCGGCGCCGGCCTGGCGTTTTTGTGGTTCAACACGCATCCGGCGCAGGTCTTCATGGGCGACGTGGGGGCGCTGGCGCTGGGCGCCGCCTTGGGCACCATCGCCGTGATCGTGCGCCAGGAAATCGTGCTGGCCATCATGGGCGGCATCTTTGTCGTTGAAGCCCTGTCGGTGATGCTGCAGGTGAGCTGGTTCAAGTACACCAAGAAGCGCTTTGGCCAGGGCCGCCGCCTGCTGAAGATGGCACCCTTGCACCACCACTTCGAGAAACACGGCTGGAAAGAAACGCAGGTGGTGGTGCGTTTCTGGATCATCACCATGCTCTTGTGCCTGGTGGGTTTAAGCACCTTGAAGCTGCGGTGATAGCCATGACATTTCAAATGCCTCAGGTTTTGTCATCCCGGACTCGATCCGGGATCCAGGAAGTCATGGATTGCGGGTCGGTGCCCGCAATGACAAGCAGAAGGCCATTGCCCCCATGATGAATTACTTGCAACACCACCATGTGCTGATCCTGGGCCTCGGTGCGTCCGGGCTGGCGATGGCGCGCTGGTGCGCGCGGGCTGGCGCGCAGCTCACGGTGGCTGACACGCGAGCCGCGCCGCCGCAATTGGCAGCGCTGCAACGCGACGTGCCTGGAGCGCGGTTTGTCACGGGGCCGTTGGATGCCACCTTGCTGCAGGACGGCATCAGCGCCGTGTTCAAGAGCCCGGGTCTGAGCCCGACGGACATTGCGCCGCTGGCCCAGGCCGCCCATCACCGTGGCATGGCGATCGGCGGTGAGCTGACCCTGTTCTCGCAAGCGCTGGCCGAACTCAAATCAAGCCGGGATTACGCTCCTAAAGTGCTGGCCATCACCGGCACCAACGGCAAGACCACCGTGACCTCGCTCACCGGCCAGTTGGTCGAGCGCGCCGGCCAAAGTGTGGCCGTGGCCGGCAACATCGGCCCGACCCTGCTCGACACGCTGATGGCGCGGCTCGATGCCGATGACTTGCCCGAGGTCTGGGTGCTGGAACTGTCGAGCTTCCAGCTGGACGGTGAACGCAGTTTCGAGCCCACGGCCGGTGCGGTGCTCAACATCAGTCAGGACCACCTCGACTGGCATGGCTCCATGGCCGCCTATGTGCAGGCCAAGGCGGCTGTCTTTGGCCGACAGGGCCTGAGGGTGCTGAACCGCGAAGACGCCTTGGTGATGGGCCTGTTGAGCGCCGACCGGCCGCCCCCGGGCACCACAAAAATGCCGGCGACACGCGCCAAATTAAAGCCGCCGCAGCAGCGCGCCCATGTCACTTTTGGCGGCGACCTGCCGCAGCGCCCCGGCGACTTCGGCATCGAAACGGTCAACGGCATGGCCTGGCTGGTGCGCGCGCTCGAAGCCGACGAAAGCCTCAAGCCGCGCAAGGGCGAAGCGCCCGAGCTGTTCATCCAGCGCCTGATGCCCGCCGACGCGCTGCGCATTCGCGGCCGTCACAACGCCATCAATGCCTTGTCTGCGCTGGCGCTGGCCAGCGCCGCGGGTTGCGCGCTGGGCCCCATGCTCTATGGCCTGCGCGAGTACGGCGGCGAGCCGCACCGGGTGCAGCCCGTGGGCATCATCAACGGCATCGAGTTTTTTGACGACAGCAAGGGCACCAACGTCGGCGCCACGCTGGCGGCGCTGCAGGGCCTGGGCGCCGAGCGCAAAGTGGTGGTGATTCTGGGCGGCGAGGGCAAGGGGCAGGACTTTTCCCCGCTGGTCGAGCCGGTGCGTCGTTTTGGCCGTGCGGTGGTGCTGATCGGGCGTGATGCGCCGCTGGTTCGTGCGGCGCTGGTCGAGGCCCAGGTGCCGCTTGTTGATGCGGACTCGATGGCTGACGCGGTGGCTCAGGCCCGTGCGCAAGCCCACGCGGGTGATGCGGTGCTGATGTCGCCGGCCTGCGCCAGTTTTGACATGTTTGACAACTACGAGCACCGGGCCCGCCTATTTGTGCAGGCTGTGGAGAATCTGGCGCTGGACGCCGGCGTCATGCTGGAGGGCAGCCTGTGAGCGCGGTGGCGGCCCGTCTCCAGGGCCTGTTGGGTCGGCTGGGTCATGGCCGGGCGCCAGCAGGCGATGTGTTGCCGGTGCGTTTGGGCGGCGCGCGCCTGTCGTCCACCGGCACCAGCCCTTCCCGCGCCCAGGGCTTCGATGAGCCGCTGGTGTGGGTCACGGTGGCGCTGTTGTTGTGGGGGCTGGTGATGGTGTATTCGGCCTCGATCGCCATGCCGGAAAACCCGCGCTTTGCCAACTACACCCACACCTATTTTCTGGTGCGCCACGCGATGTGGCTGGTGATTGCCCTGGCCGTCGCGCTGCTGGCTTACCAGGTGCCGCTGGCGCGCTGGGAAAAATCGGCCCGGCCGCTGTTCCTGCTGTCGCTGGTGCTGCTGGCGGTGGTGCTGATTCCGCATGTGGGCAAGGTGGTCTATGGTGCGCGCCGCTGGATCAGCCTGGGGCCGCTGAGCTTTCAGCCGTCCGAGCTGGCCAAGTTCACCGTGCTCTTGTATGCGGCCGACTACATGGTGCGCAAGATGGATGTCAAGGAGCGCTTTTTCCGCGCCGTGCTGCCGATGGGCGCCGCCGTGGCCGTGGTCGGTGTGCTGCTGCTGGCCGAGCCCGACATGGGCGCCTTCATGGTGATTGCCGTGATTGCCATGGGCATCCTGTTTCTGGGCGGCGTCAACGCCCGCATGTTCTTCCTGATTGCCGCGGTGCTGGTGGTCGCCTTTGGCTTGATGATCGCGGCCAGCGAATGGCGCCGCGAGCGCATTTTTGCCTACCTCGACCCCTGGAGCGAGGAGAACGCGCTGGCCAAGGGCTACCAGCTCACCCATGCGCTGATCGCCATCGGCCGGGGCGAAATCTTCGGCGTGGGGCTGGGCGGCAGCGTGGAAAAACTCAACTGGCTGCCCGAGGCGCACACCGACTTCTTGCTGGCGGTGATCGGTGAAGAGTTTGGCCTGCTCGGCGTGGTCACCGTGATCACCCTGTTTTTCTGGCTGGTGCGCCGCATGATGTACATCGGGCGCCAAGCCATTGCGCTGGACCGGGTGTTTG
>JALNWC010000247.1 GCA_023231075.1 Rhodoferax sp. | reverse complement strand
TGGATTCAACGGCAGTTGTGGGTGTAGTCACGGATAAGTCTCCTCTAGTTAAACAAAGTTCGCCCGATAATGTCACGGCTGGCACTTACAGGCCACTGACTCACGCGACCTTGACATATTGCCTTCCTAAAATCAGGCGGGCCCAACTTTAATTCAATCCACATGTCCCTGCCTGCCACACCGCCAAGTCGCCCCTGCGCCCCATTCCCCGTCTCATTTTTGCCAGTCGCTGGCTGCAATTGCCGCTGTATCTGGGGCTGATTGCGGCGCAAGGTGTCTATGTATTTCACTTCTGGGTGGAGCTGGTGCATCTGCTGGAGGCAGCCTTTGGCAGCGAGACGGCCCTGCAGGCGCTGATCAACGGCATTGGCTACAAGACGGAGGCGCCCATTACCCAGCTCAATGAAACCGTCATCATGCTGGTGGTGCTGGCGCTGATTGACGTGGTCATGATCTCCAACCTGCTGATCATGGTGATCGTGGGCGGCTACGAAACCTTTGTGAGTCGTTTGAACCTCGAAGGCCATCAGGACCAGCCCGAGTGGCTCGACCATGTGAATGCCTCGGTGCTCAAGGTCAAACTGGCCACCGCCATCATCGGCATCAGCTCGATCCACCTGCTCAAGACCTTCATCAACGCCGCCAATTACAGCAACAAGGTGCTGATCGCCCAGACCGTCATCCACATCACGTTTTTGCTCTCGGCCATGGCCATCGCCTACACCGACCGCCTGATGTCGCACGCGCCGACAGCGCCGCACTGAGTCAGGCCGCAGGCCGGTGCGCCAGCGCCATCACCTGCTCGGGCGGCAGCGTCTTGAGCCGGTGGTCGCTCCAGACCTGGCGCCAGCGCCGCGCGCCGGGCAGCCCGTGGCGTAATCCCAGCATGTGGCGGGCAATGCTTTGCCAGGGCGTGCCAAACAGGGCAGCCTGCTCGCTCATGTAGGTCACCATCTGTTGCTCAATGGCTTCGCGGGTCTGGTCGGCCTGACGGCTATCGGCGTAAAACTGCTGGTCCCATTCGTTGAGCCACCACGGGTTGTGGTAGGCCTCCCGGCCCAGCATGACGCCATCCACATGGTGCAGGTGGTCCTCGATCTGGGCCGTCCGGGTGATGCCGCCATTGATGACAAATTCAAGCGCCGGGAAATCCTGCTTCAGCCGGTACACCGCTTCATAGCGCAGCGGTGGCACCTCGCGGTTGTCCTTGGGGCTCAGACCCTGTAGCCAGGCATTGCGCGCATGCACGATGAAGGTGCGGCAACCGGCCAGGCTCAGCGTGCCGACAAAGTCGCGCACAAAGTCATAACTCTCGGTCTTGTCGATGCCAATGCGGTGCTTCACCGTGACCGGGATCGACACCGCGTCGCGCATGGCTTTCACGCCATCGGCCACCAGCGCCGGCTCGCGCATCAGGCAGGCACCAAAGGCACCACGCTGCACCCGCTCGCTCGGACAGCCGCAGTTCAGGTTGACTTCGCTGTAACCCCAGTCCTCGGCCAGGCGCGCGCACTGCGCCAGGTCGGCCGGTTCACTGCCCCCCAATTGCAGCGCCAAGGGCAGCTCGGCCGCGTTGAAATCCAGGTGGCGTGCCCGATCCCCATGAATCAGCGCCCCGGTGGTCACCATCTCGCTGTAAAGCAGGGCGTGGCGCGACAGCAGCCGATGCAGGTAACGGCAATGCCGATCGGTCCAGTCGAGCATGGGGGCAACGCAGATTTTGTGGCTGATCACAGAAAAAGAATAGGAGTTCAGGGGCCGCGATTTTCCCCTGCAAATCATGGCTCTTGATCGCAATGGGATAATTTGCCCCATGACCATCACCATCAAAGACCCCGAAGGCATTGCCGGCATGCGCATTGCAGGCCGCCTAACCGCTGAACTGCTGGACTATCTGGCCCCTTTTGTAAAACCTGGCATCACCACCAACGAACTCGACCGCCTGGCCGAAGCCTACACCACGCAGGTGCTCGGAGCCATCTCGGCGCCGCTGAACTATGCGCCAGGGGGGCATGACCCCTACCCCAAATCCATCTGCACTTCGATCAACCACCAGGTCTGCCACGGCATTCCCAACGACAAGCCGCTCAAAAAAGGCGACATCATCAATGTCGATGTCACCCTGATCAAGGACGGCTGGCATGGCGACTCCAGCCGCATGTACATGGTGGGCGAGGTGTCGGTGGCGGCCCGGCGACTGTGCAAACTCACCTACGAGGCCATGTGGAAAGGCATTATGAAGGTGCGCGAGGGCGCCTACCTGGGCGACATTGGTCATGCCATCCAGAGTTTTTCCGAAGGCCATGGCCTGAGCGTGGTGCGCGAGTATTGCGGTCATGGCATCGGCCGCAACTTTCATGAAGATCCGCAGGTGTTGCACTACGGCAAGCCCGGCACGCTGGACCAGCTCAAGGCCGGCATGACCATCACCATCGAGCCCATGCTCAACGTCGGGCGCAAGGACATCAAGGAACTCGGTGACGGCTGGACCATCGTCACCAAAGACCATTCGCTGTCGGCGCAGTGGGAGCACACGGTGCTGGTCACGCCCACCGGTTATGAGGTGCTGACGCTGTCCGCCCACAGCCCGGCGATTCCGGATTTTGTCCAACCCGCAATGCCCGCAGTCACCCTGTCAGTTCCCTGATTTGTAATTTTCAATGGCGCCACCCATGATGGAAACAAAAGAGCTGCGCGCGGAATTTCGCGCCAGAAAAACGGCTCTATTTCAATCACTGGCAGAGGGTGGCCGAAGCGCCCGCAGCGTGGGCGGCACCCTGGGCAAGCTCTCGGCCTTAGCCGATGAAACCCTGAAAACCCTGTGGCGGCGTGCCGCCTTCCCGCAGGACATGGCCCTGGCCGCCGTGGGGGGCTACGGTCGCGGCGAATTGTTTCCCTACTCCGATGTCGATGTGCTGGTCCTGCTGGACGATGACACCGTGCTCGAACACGACGCCGAGCTTAAAACCCGTATCGAACGCTTCATTGGCAGCTGCTGGGACGCGGGCCTGGAAATCGGCTCCAGCGTGCGCTCGGTGGCCGAATGCCTGAACGAGGCGCGCCAGGACGTGACCGTGCAAACCTCCCTGCTGGAGTCGCGCCTGATCATTGGCAGCCCAGCCACCTATCACCAGTTCAGACAACAATTTGGCGCAGCGCTGGACCCCCAGGCCTTTTTTGTTGCCAAAACCCTGGAGCTGCACCAGCGCCACAACAAGTTTGACAACACGCCTTATTCCCTGGAGCCCAACTGCAAGGAGTCGCCCGGGGGGCTGCGTGATCTGCAAGTCATTTTGTGGGTGGCCAAAGCGGCGGGGCTGGGCAACAACTGGAATGAACTGGCCAAAAACGGCTTGGCGACCGCCTTCGAGGTTCAGCAAATCAAACGCAATGAAGCCTTGCTGTGGCTCATCCGAACCCGCTTGCACCTGATCGCCAAACGGCGCGAAGACCGGCTGATTTTTGACATGCAAAATGCCGTGGCGCAGGCCTTTGGCTTTGAAGCACCGCCCGCAACCGCCGACAAACGTTCCTGTGTCCGCCCCAGCGAGGCGCTCATGAAACGCTACTACTGGGCCGCCAAGGCCGTGACCCAGCTCAGCCAGATCCTGCTGCTCAACATTGAAGAGCGCCTGAGCCCCAGCACCCACGAGCCGCGCCCCATCAATGCCCATTTTTCCGACAAGGCGGGCATGCTCGAAGTGGTCAGCGACGACCTTTACCGGCGTGAGCCGCACGCCATCCTCGAAACCTTCCTGGTATTCCAGACCGTCGGCATGAACGGTTTGTCGGCGCGCACGCTGCGCGCCCTGTACAACGCGCGCACGCTGATGAACGGCGACTTCCGCAAGGATCCGGCCAACCGCGCCACCTTCATGCAGATTCTGCAGCAGCGCAGCGGCATCACCCACGCCATGCGGCTGATGAACCAGACCTCGGTACTGGGGCGCTACCTGTGGGCGTTTCGCAAAATCGTCGGGCAGATGCAGCACGACCTGTTCCATGTCTATACCGTGGATCAGCATGTGCTGATGGTGCTGCGCAACGTGCGACGTTTTTTCATTGTCGAACACGCCCACGAGTACCCGTTTTGCTCGCAACTAGCCAGCGGCTGGGACCGGCCCTGGGTCCTGTATGTGGCGGCCCTGTTCCACGACATCGCCAAAGGCCGCGGCGGCGACCACTCCCGGCTGGGCGAAATTGAAGCGCGGCGCTTTTGCAAACAGCACAAGGTGAGCCGGGAAAGCACCGAGCTGATCGCGTTTATCGTGCGCGAACACCTGACCATGAGCCGCGTGGCCCAAAAGACCGACCTCAGCGACCCCGATGTGATTGCGACTTTTGCCAAACGGGTCGGCAACGAGCGCTACCTGAACGCGCTCTACCTGTTCACCGTGGCCGACATCCGCGGCACCTCGCCCAAAGTCTGGAACGCCTGGAAAGGCAAGCTGCTCGAAGACCTGTACCGCCTGACCTTGCGCGTGCTGGGCGGCCACACCGCCGACCCGCATGTCGAAGTTGAAACCCGCAAGCGCGAGGCGCTGATCCAGCTGGCCTTGCACGCCCAGCCCTTCGGGGGGCACAAGGCCTTGTGGGACACCATGGATGTGGGCTACTTCATGCGCCACGACGCCGCCGACATTGCCTGGCACACGCGACAACTCTCGCGCCATGTCAACTCCGGCAAATCGATTGTGCGGGCGCGCCTGTCGCCGCTGGGCGAAGGCCTGCAAGTACTGGTCTACAGCCCCGACCAGCCCGATCTGTTCGCCCGCATTTGCGGCTACTTCGAGCAGCGCGGCTTCAGCAT
>JALNWC010000246.1 GCA_023231075.1 Rhodoferax sp. | reverse complement strand
GGCCTCAAGCCCGACATGCTGCCCGCGGCCGTGGTGGAACAGGCCAAGCTGCTGATGCTCGACGCACTGGGCATCGCCCTGGCTTCGTCCCGGCACGACTTCGCGCATTGCGCTTACCGCGGCTTGCATGCCCTGGGCGGCGCGGGTGACAGCGCCGTCATGGGCGCCTTTGCACCCCTGCCGCTGCGCGATGCGGTGCTGATGAATGGCATCCTGGTCCACGGGCTGGACTTCGACGACACCCACCCCGGCGCGATCACCCACCCCAGTGCCAGCGCCTTTCCGTTGGCGCTGGGTCTGGCGGCGCAACGGCACGCCACGGGGGCCGAGATGATCACGGCCTATGTGCTCGCGATCGAGGTGGCTGCCCGTCTGGGTGCGGCGGCCCGGGGCGGCTTCCACGACGTTGGCTTTCACCCGACCGGCCTGGTGGGGGCTTTTGGGTGCGCGCTGGCGGCCGGCAAGCTGATGGGGCTGGACCAGGCGGGCCTGGCGCACGCGCAAGGCGTGGTGCTGTCGATGGCATCGGGCAGCATGGAATTTCTGAGCGACGGCGCCTGGACCAAGCGCATGCACCCGGGCTGGGCCGGTGTCAGCGGGCTGACCGCCACGGCGCTGGCCGGTGCCGGTTTTCGGGGGCCCTCACAGCCTTATGAAGGGCGCTTTGGTCTGTACGCCAGCCACCTGGCCGCGCGCGGCCTGAACGCCGATTTATCCTTGTGCACGCGCGGCCTGGGCGAGCGCTGGGAGCTGCTCGAAGTGGCGGTCAAGCTGTACCCGACCTGCCACTTCACGCACGCCAGCATCGATGCCGCGCTGGCGCTGCGCGCGGCGGGGCTGCGTGCCGAGGAGGTGGCATCGGTGCAGGTGCTGCTGCCGCAAGGCGTGCACCCGGTGGTGTGCGAGCCGGTGGCGGCCAAGCGGCGACCGGCCAACGTCTATGAATCGCAGTTCAGCATTCACCATCTGGTCGCGCTGGCCCTGCTGCGCGGCGAGCTGGGGCTGGCCGAACTGGATGCCGCCAACCTGAGCGACCCGCAGGTGCAGGCGCTGGCTGACCGCATCGAGCACGCAGCCGACCCCGATGCCGATTACCCCACCTTCTTTTCCGGCGAACTGCGCGTGCGCACGCACGATGGGCGCGAGTTGCGCTGGCGCGAGTCAGCGCACCGCGGCGCACCGGGCCGGCCGATCACGGCCGCTGACATCGAGGCCAAATTCATGGGCAATGCGCGACTGGCCTTGCCGCGCGATCAGGCGCTGCGCCTGCGCGACGCGCTGCTGACGGCCGATCGCGCCGAAGACGCCGCCACGCTGGCGCGTACCCTGACCCATTCCAACCCCTCCGGAGCCTTTTAATGACTACCAGCCAGCCCATCGCCTTTGATGCGGAAAAAGAAATTCTGGTGCTCGACGCCGTCGAGCGCTTTGTCGACCGCGAGATCAAGCCGGTGGCGCAGCGGCTAGAGCATGCCGACGAATGGCCGGCCGACATTGTGGCCGGCATGCGCGAGATGGGTCTGTTCGGCTGCATCATCCGCGAGGAATATGGCGGCCTGGGCCTGTCGGCCAGCACCTATGCCAAGGTGGTGGAGCGCATCGCGCGGGTCTGGATGTCGGTGTCGGGCATCATCAACTCGCACCTCATCATGGCCGCCTGCGTGCAGCGCAACGGCACCGAGGCGCAGCGCCAGCATTTCCTGCCGCGCTTTGCCAGCGGCGAACTGCGCGGCGGGTTGGCGCTGACCGAGCCCGACTGCGGCACCGACTTGCAGGCGGTGCGCACGGTGGCGCGCCGCGACGGCGACCACTACGTCATCAACGGCACCAAGACCTGGATCTCCAACGGCATCCATGGCCAGGTCTTTGCCGTGCTGGTCAAGACCGACCCCGCAGCGCAACCGCGCCATCGCGGCATGAGCCTGTTCATCTGCGAAAAAGGCCCCGGCTTCACGTCCACCCGCAAGCTCGAAAAGCTCGGCTACAAAGGCATCGACAGCGCCGAACTGGTGTTCGACAACTTTCGCGTGCCGGCCGCCAATCTGGTCGGTGGCGTGGAAGGTCAGGGCTTCAAGCACGTGCTGGGCGGGCTGGAACTCGGGCGCATCAATGTGGCTGCGCGCGGCGTGGGTGTGGCGCGTGCCTGTCTGGAGGAGTCAGTCGCCTATGCCCAGCTGCGGCGCACCTTCGGCAAGCCGATCTGCGAACACCAGGCGATCCAGCTCAAGCTGGCCGACATGGCGACCCGGGCCGAGGCGGCACGCCTGCTGGTTGAACAGGCCGCGCGGGCTTACGACGCCGGCCAGCGTTGCGACATGGAAGCCGGCATGGCCAAGCTGTTCGCCAGCGAGGCGGCGGTCGAGAACTCGATGGAAGCCTTGCGCATCCACGGGGCTTATGGCTACTCGAAGGAAATGAACGTCGAGCGCTACTACCGCGACGCGCCGCTGCTGTGCATCGGCGAAGGCACCAACGAATTGCAGCGCCTGATCATTTCCGCCCAACTGGTGGAGCGCAGCCCGGTCTGATGTATCGCTGCCTGGTCTGCTGCATCGCCTCGGGCGGTGCCTCGACTCGGCGGTGAATGAACCCCACGGAGGAAAAACTCTTGAACAACCTGCTATCCGCTTTCCGGCTCGCCGCCCTGCCCGCCGAGACAAATTCATTTCGCGCCGAGGTAAAGGCCTTTCTCCAATCCAGCCTTGAGCCGGCGCCCGCCGACATCCGGGCCCGCTCCTGGATGGGCTTCAACGCCGCCTTCAGCAAGAAGCTGGCCGCACGGGGCTGGGTCGGCGTGACCTTGCCGGCGCGCTACGGTGGCGCCAGCCTGGACGCCTTCTCGCGCTTCGTGCTGGTGGAAGAACTGCTGGCCGCCGGCGCTCCGGTGTCCGCGCACTGGATCGCCGACCGCCAGAGCGGGCCGCTGATCCTCAAGTTCGGCACCGAGGCGCAACGCCAGTTTTATCTGCCCAAAATTTGTGCCGCCGAAGCCTTCTTTTGCATCGGCATGAGCGAGCCCAATGCCGGCTCCGACCTCGCCAGCGTTGGCACGCGGGCCACGCGCTGCGAAATTGACGGTTCAAGCGGCTGGCGCCTGAACGGCCGCAAGATATGGACCACCAACGCGCAGCACTGCCATTACATGATCGCCCTGGTGCGCTCGTCGGGCGAGCCGCAGGACCGGCAAAAAGGCTTGTCGCAGTTCATTGTCGACCTGGCATTGCCCGGCGTGACGATACGCCCGATTTATGACCTGGCGGGTGACGCCCATTTCTCAGAAGTGTTTTTCGACAACGTGCTGCTCGCCGACGACGCGCTGATCGGCAATGAAGGCAGCGGCTGGGCGCAAGTCAATGCCGAACTGGCCTTCGAGCGCAGCGGCCCGGAGCGGGTGTACTCCAGCATCGTGCTGCTGGAGCACTGGATCACCTGCCTGCGCAAGACACCGGCGGCCTCGGTTCATGCCGCCACCATCGGGCGTTTCGCCACGCACCTGGCCACGCTGCGCAACATGTCGATCGCCGTCACGGCCAAGCTCGTCAACGGGGAAAGCCCCTTGGTCGAAGCGGCCCTGGTCAAGGACATTGGCACCGAATTCGAGCAGCGCATTCCCGCCGTGATCGAAGCCGCCATCGCCATGGACCCGGACGCCCTGGTCGATGCCGAGTTGTACCGCGCCGTGGCTTATGTGAGCCAGATGGCGCCCACCTATTCCCTGCGCGGCGGCACGCGCGAGATCCTGCGCGGCATGATCGCGCGCGGTCTGGGCCTGCGTTGAAAACGAAAGCATTCCATGTTTGCACAAGCGATTGAAAATATCCTCCAGGACCAGTGCACGCCCGCCGTGGTGCGCGCGATAGAGGCGGGCGGCTCGCCGCTTAAGCTGTGGCAGGCGCTGCAAGGCGCCGGTTTCCTTGAACTGCTGGCGCCCGAGGACGCTGGCGGTGCCGGCCTGCCGCTGGCCGATCTGTTCCCGATCCTGTGCAGCTTCGGCCGCTACACGGTGCCGCTGCCGGTGGCGCAGACGATTGTGGCGCGAGCGCTGCTGGGGTCGCAGTTTGCGATGCCCAAGGGCATGATCACGCTGGGCGCCGCGTTGCGGCGCGAGGCCGATGGCGCCATCGTGTGCGCATTCACACCTTACGGCCGGGTGGCCGATTTCGTGCTGGCCCAGGATGGCGATGCCTTGTTGCTGCTGCCCTGCGCGGCGGCGCAGCGTGAAGCAAGCGGCGTGCATGGGAGCCTTGCCGCCAACCTGCGCTGGCCCGATGCGCGCGGCGCGACGCATGTACCCGGCGCTGGCCCGCTGCTGCCGGCATTCGCGGCGGCCTTGCACGCCGCCCTGCTCAGCGGGGCCATGACCCGCGTGTTCGAAATGACACTGCAATACTGCAATGACCGCATCCAGTTCGGCAAAACCCTGGGCAAGTTCCAGGCGGTGCAGCACCAGTTGAGCGTCATGGCCGAACATGTGGCTGCGGCCTCGATAGCCGCCGAAGCGGCTTTCCGCACCGACGCGACCACGCCCTCCCTGCTCGCCGCGGCCATGGCCAAATCCCGCACCAGCGAGGCGGCCGTGCTGGTGGCCTCCATAGCCCATGCGCTGCACGGCGCCATTGGCATTGCCGAAGAATACGACCTGCAATTGCTGACCCGGCGTTTGCATGAATGGCGCATGGCCCATGGCTCGGAAGCGCACTGGAACGCATGGATCGGCCATGGCGTGTTGGCTTCAGACATGTCTATCGCCGATTTTGTGCGGTCGGTTTAAATCCCGTCGAGACATGGCACTCGCGGCGAGTCTTCGATGATGGGCGCCGCGTG
>JALNWC010000245.1 GCA_023231075.1 Rhodoferax sp. | reverse complement strand
GCCCGCGCCCAGGCCGGTGCTGCCGAGCTGGATGATCAGGTGGGCGTCGCTGGTGCTGAGCGCCTGCGAGTCGGTGTTGGCGCAGATGAATTCCACGCCCTGCACCGCGCTGGCAATCATGTGCGCCACCGCGTTGCCGCCGCCGCCGCCAACGCCGATCACCTTGATCTGGGTGCCTTGGTTAAAGCCTTCTTCGTCGATGAGTTCAATGGGCATGGTGCTCTCCTTGGGTTGCAATAAATAAAAAATAACTGGACAAAAATGCTTGGAACAGGTTCACGGCAATGATGGGCGGGTCCATGCAGCGCCATCGTCGTTTGGGGCTGGCGCGGCAGCGCCACAAATAGGATTTCATGTTTAAAAGTTCCCCACAAACCAGTCTTTGACGGAACTGAACGCGGTCTTCATGGAGCCGTTTTTCTGCGACACCTTGAAGCCGCGCAAGCGGGCGATACGGGCTTCTTCGAGCAGGCCCATGACCGTGGCGGCGCGCGGCTGGGCCACCATGTCGGACAGGGCGCCGGTGTATTTGGGAATGCCGCGGCGCACCGGTTTCAAAAAGATGTCTTCGCCCAACTCGACCATGCCGGGCATGACGCAACTGCCGCCGGTGAGCACGATGCCGCTGGACAGCATTTCCTCGAAGCCCGACTCGCGCATGACCTGGTGCACCAGGCTGAAAATTTCTTCGACGCGCGGCTCGATGACGCCGGCCAGCGCCTGGCGGCTGAGCATGCGCGGGCCGCGGTCGCCCAGGCCCGGCACTTCCACCTGCGCCTCGGGGTCGGCCAGCAACTGCTTGGCGTAGCCGTTTTCGACCTTGATTTCCTCGGCGTCCTTGGTCGGGGTGCGCAGCGCCATGGCAATGTCGCTGGTGATCAGGTCGCCGGCGATCGGGATCACGGCGGTGTGGCGAATGGCGCCGTTGGTAAAGATGGCCAGGTCGGTGGTGCCGGCCCCGATGTCGACCAGCGCCACACCCAGTTCGCGTTCGTCCTCGGTCAGCACCGACAGGCTGCTGGCCAGCGGGTTGAGCATGAGCTGCTCCACCTCCAGGCCGCAGCGGCGCACGCATTTGATGATGTTCTCGGCCGCGCTCTGCGCCCCGGTGACGATGTGCACCTTGGCCTCCAGCCGGATGCCGCTCATGCCGATCGGCTCTTTCACGTCCTGGCCGTCGATGATGAATTCCTGCGGTTCCACCAGCAGCAGGCGCTGGTCGGTCGAGATGTTGATGGCCTTGGCGGTTTCGACCACGCGCGCCACGTCGGCGGCGGAGACCTCGCGGTCCTTGATGGCCACCATGCCGTGCGAATTCATGCCGCGGATGTGGCTGCCGGTGATGCCGGTATAGACCCGCTGGATCTTGCAGTCGGCCATCAGCTCGGCCTCCTTGAGCGCCTGCTGGATGCTCTGCACCGTGGCGTCGATGTTGACCACCACGCCGCGCTTCAGGCCGTTGCTGGGCGCCACCCCCAGGCCGGCCAGCTTGAGCTCGCCGCCGGGCATGACCTCGGCCACCACCACCATCACCTTGGCGGTGCCGATGTCGAGCCCGACTACCAGATCTTTGTACTCTTTTGCCATTGCTTCACCTGTTCACTTGATTACTTTTTTCATGTCCGCCGCCTCAACCGTGCTCACCCCGTTCAGCCGCATGGCATAACCATCGGTGTGGCGCAAGTCCACCGAAGCGAGCTGATCGACGCCTCGGCTGTACTGCGCGGTGGCCTGTGTCACGGTTTTCAAAAATCGCTCGAGGCGTGCCACCAGTTCCTCGGTGCTGCCGCTGCCGAGCTCCAGCGTGGTGCCGGACTCCAGCTGCGCGCGCCAGCCGCCGCGCGCCGTGAGCTCGAGCTGCGTCAGCGCCAGCTCCATCGGAGCGAACAGCGGCTGCAGTGTTTGGTAGGTGGTCAGCACCCGGGCGCTTTGGCCTTCGGGGCCACTCAGGCGCGGCAAATCGTCTTGCTCAAGTTCACCCAGATTGGCTTCGAACACTTCGCCGAAACTGTTGACCAGGCGCGCGTCGCCCTCCACGCCCCAATACGCCACCGGCTGATGCTCTTCCAGTTGCACTTTGAGCCGGTTCGGAAAATCGCGTCGCACCACGGCCTGGCGCACCCAGGGCATGGTCTCGAAGACCTGGCGCGTGGCGTGCAGGTCGAGCGTGAAGAAAGTGCCTCTCAGGCGCGGCATCACGTTGGCGCGCAGCGAGATCGCGTTGTAATGCGACACATCGCCGACCACCGTGACGCCGCGGATGGCAAACCTGGGCAGCTGCAGCACATAGCTCAGGGCGGCACCCAACAGCATGAGCACCAGCACCCCGAACAGGGCGCTGGCAAGCCCGTTCATGAGTCTGATGTCGAGCGGCAGGGGCGCGGTGTGGTTCATAGGGCGTAGTCGCGACTGGCGGATTGCAGCACCTGCAGGCACAGCTCCGGGTAAGCGATGCCGGCCGCCTTGGCCGCCATGGGCACCAGCGAATGGCTGGTCATGCCCGGCGAGGTGTTGAGCTCCAGCAGATAGGGTTGCCGGGTGGCGGCGTCGATCATCACGTCGGCGCGCGCCCAGCCACGGCAACCCAGGCTGCTGAAGGCCTTCAGCACCAGCTGCTGGATGGTGGCTTCTTCACCCTCGGGCAAAGCACAGGGCACCAGGTACTGGGTGCTGTCGGTGAAGTACTTGTTCTGGTAGTCGTAGTTGCCGTCAGGCGCCTGGATGCGAATCACCGGCAGCGCGCGGGCCTGCGCACCACTGCCCAGCACCGCCACGGTGACCTCGTCACCGGCAATGAACTGCTCGCACAGCACCTCGTCATGCATGCCGGCAGCCAGCGCAAAAGCGGCCTCGCACTGGTCGATGGCGGTGACCTTGGACAAGCCCAGCGTGGAGCCTTCGCGCGCGGGCTTGACGATCATGGGGCAACCCAACTCGGCCAGCGCGGCCCGGGTGGCCTCGGCGCTGTCCACCTTCTTCCAGGCCGGGGTCGGCAGGCCGTCGGCGCGCCAGATGTGCTTGGTCATGAGCTTGTTGATGGCAATGCTGGAGGCCATGACCCCCGGGCCGGTGTAGGGAATGCCGAGCAACTCCAGCGCGCCCTGCACCGTGCCGTCTTCACCAAAGCGGCCGTGCAGGGCAATGAAACAGCGCGTGAAACCTTCTTTTTTCAGCTCGGCCAGGTCGCGCTCGGCCGGGTCGAACGCCTGCGCCTGCACCCCGAGGCTTTGCAAGGCCTGCAGCACACCGCTGCCCGACATCAGCGAGACCTCGCGCTCGGCCGATGCGCCGCCCATGAGCACCGCCACTTTTTCAGTTTTCACATCAAATGAACTCATACCGGCTTCCTTTCACCGGCAACAAAGGCTTGGCTTTGCAGCAGGCCCGCCACCTTGGCCGGCACCGCCCCGATGGAGCCCGCGCCCATGCACAGCACCACGTCACCGTCGCGCACCGCATCCACAATGGCTTGCGGCAGCTCGCCGACGTCGTCGACAAAGACGGGCTCGATGTGCCCGGCCACGCGCAGGGCGCGCGCCAGACTGCGACCGTCAGCCGCCACGATCGGGGTCTCGCCGGCGGCATAGACCTCGGTCAGCAGCACCGCATCGGCCTGCGCAATGACCTTGACGAAATCGTCAAAACAGTCACGGGTGCGGGTGTAGCGGTGCGGCTGAAACGCCAGCAGCAGGCGCCGCCCCGGGAAGGCCCCCCGGGCCGCTTCCATGGTGGCCGCCATTTCCACCGGGTGATGGCCGTAGTCGTCGACCAGGGTGAAGCTGCCGCCGCCATGGGCCGCGCTCACGGGCAGTTCGCCGTAGCGCTGGAAGCGCCGACCCACCCCCTTGAAGCCGGCCAGGGCGCGCAGCACCGCCGCATCGTCGATGCCCAGTTCCACGGCCACCGCGATGGCCGACAGGGCATTGAGCACGTTGTGGCGGCCCGGCAAGTTCAGCACCACGTCCAGGTCAGACAACACCAGGCCATTGCGCCGCTGCACGGTGAAGTGCATCTGGCCGGCCACCGCCCGCACCTTCACGGCGCGCACTTCAGCGCCTTCGTCAAAGCCATAACTGGTGATGGGACAGGTCACCTGCGACTGAATGGCGCGCACCGCGGCATCGTCGGTGCACAGGATGGCGGTGCCATAAAACGGCATGCGGTGCAAAAAGTCGACAAAGGCTTTTTTCAGGTTCTCAAAATCATGGCCGTAGGTTTCCATGTGGTCGGCGTCGATGTTGGTCACCACCGCCATCACCGGCAACAGGTTCAGGAACGAGGCGTCCGACTCGTCGGCTTCCACCACGATGTAGTCGCCCTGCCCGAGTCGCGCATTGGCACCGGCACTGTTCAGGCGGCCGCCAATGACAAAGGTCGGGTCCAACCCGGCCTCGGCCAGCACGCTGGCGACCAGGCTGGTGGTGGTGGTTTTGCCATGCGTGCCGGCAATCGCGATGCCCTTCTTCAGGCGCATCAACTCGGCCAGCATGAGGGCACGCGGCACCACCGGGATGTGCATCGCGCGGGCGGCAATCACCTCGGCGTTGTCGGCCTGCACCGCGGTCGAGATCACCACGGCGTCGGCCCCGCTGACGTTGCTGGCCAGGTGGCCGACATGGGTCTGGATGCCGAGCGCCTGCAGGCGCTGCAGCGTGGCGCTGTCCGACTGGTCCGAGCCCGAGATGGTGTAGCCCAGGTTGAACAGCACCTCGGCAATGCCCGACATGCCGACGCCGCCAAGGCCGACAAAGTGGATGTGCTGGATGGCGTGTTTCATAAAATAATTGGGGTCAGAGTCGAATTAATTTTCATTTGGAGAGCGCCT
>JALNWC010000244.1 GCA_023231075.1 Rhodoferax sp. | reverse complement strand
CTCATCGGCATGGGCCAGTCCCTTGACGGCTTCGCGGCTCAGCGTGGTGTTGGTGGCCACCACGCCCCAGGCGTTGTTGACCTGGCCAGCGCGGTCCAGCCCGTAGCGTTTCAGGGTTTCGGCAATCACCTGGATCTGGTCCGCGTCGAGGTCAGGTGCAATCTTGAGAAAGATCGGGACGCGCTTGCCGTGTTGCTGCGCCAGCGCCGCGCGCCGCTCCGAAATGGCAGCCAGCAGACCGTCCAGCGCTTCGTCACTTTGCAGGCTGCGCAGGTTCTTGGTGTTGGGGCTCGAAATATTGACCGTGACGTAGTCGGCATAGGGGTAGACCCCGTCCAGGCAGGTCAGGTAATCGGCGGTGGCGCGTTCGATGGGCGTGGCGGCATTTTTGCCAATGTTCAGGCCCAGCAGCATGGGCGAGGCGTCCGGTGCGCCGGACTGGCGCTGCTGGTACAGCCGGGACTGCTTCACGTTGCTGATGAAAGCAGCCAAGCCGTCATTGTTGAAACCCAGCCGGTTGATCAGCGCGTGCGCCTGCGGCAGGCGGAACATGCGCGGCTTGGGGTTGCCGGGTTGGGCCAGCGGAGTGACGGTGCCGACCTCGACAAAACCGAAGCCCATGGCGCCCAGGCCGTCGATGCAGCGGGCGTTTTTGTCGAGCCCGGCGGCCATGCCGACGCGGTTGGGGAAGGTCAAGCCGGCCAGCGCCACCGGGTCGTTCACGCGCGAGTTGCCGTAAGCCCATTTCAGGGCGCTGCCCTGGGTGCGCGCGAGGGAGTGCAGCGTCAGTTCGTGGGCGGCTTCGGGGTCGAGGCTGAATAAAAAGGGACGCGCGAGGGCGTAGGGGACAAGAGCCATTGGATAATTCCTGAGATTTACGGACTGATGTGTTCTTATTTTCCCCGATCAACCCTCAAGGACCCCGGCATGGCAACACTTTCTCAAGACGAACTCAAAACCCTGGTGGGCCAGGCTGCGCTCAAGTACGTGGTGCCCGGCGAGATCGTGGGCGTGGGCACCGGCTCGACGGTCAACAAATTCATCGACGCGCTGGCCAGCATCAAGGACCAGATCCAGGGCGCGGTGTCAAGCTCGGTGGCCAGCACCGAACGTCTGCAGGCGCTGGGCATCCGGGTTTTCGATGCCAACGAGGTGGAGCAACTGGCGGTGTACATCGACGGCGCCGACGAGATCGACCACCAGGGCTACATGATCAAGGGCGGCGGTGCGGCGCTCACGCGCGAGAAAATTGTGGCGGCGCAGTCGCGCCAGTTCGTCTGCATTGCCGACGACTCCAAGCTGGTGCAAACGCTGGGCACCTACCCGCTGCCGGTGGAGGTGATCCCGATGGCGGCACACCGCGTGATGCGCCAGTTTGCCGCCATGGGCGGTCAAGCCAAGTTGCGCCTGAGGTATGACTCGCCGCTGGTGACCGACAACGGCCAGTACCTGGTCGATGTCACCGGCTTGCAGATCAGCGACCCGCTGGCGTTTGAGTCCGAAGTGAACCAGTGGCCGGGCGTGGTGACGGTGGGCGTGTTTGCCCTGCAAAAAGCGCAGATTTGCCTGCTGGGAACGGCCGACGGGGTGAAGACGCTGACGTTTTGAGGGTCAACCCGGGCACTCGTCCCGGGCCCTGCGCCGTGGGTCGCCCGGCCCCGCTGGCCAAAATTTTTTACAAGTACCAAGGCGGCAGCCCGGCCGGCAGCCACAAGCCCAACACTGCGGTGCCGCAGGCCTTCTACAACAAGGAAGCCGGTGTCAAGCGCCTGGTGACCGAGACCGGCGCCGGCCAGTGGGGCACGTCGCTGGCCTTTGCCGGGTTTGCGCGCCACGAGGGCATCGTGCCCGCGCCGACATGAGCGCGTACCAGAAGTATTTTGCCGGCGAGCTGACCGACGAGCACTATGACGAGGCCGAACTGGCCATGGCGCTGGCGGGGCTGCCCAGCGTGCCCGAGCCGGCCTCAGTGGTGTAGTGCCGCAGGGTCCGCAATACCAAAGTCCTGCTCGATCGGCACGGCCGGATAATGAAAGCGCACCGGGCCGTCCGGGCGCTCATTCACATACTGGAACACCAGCGGATCGGTGCTGGCGCGCACCTCGGCCACCGTCCCCTGGAACGCCACTTTTCCCTGGTCGAGAATGATCACATGGTCGGCAATTCCAAGGGTTTCTGTCAGTTCGTGCGACGCAAAAATACTGGTCAAGCCCATGGCGTCGTTGAGCTGACGAATCAGGCGCGCAACGACGCGCAGGGAAATCGGATCGAGCCCGGAAAAAGGCTCGTCGTACATCACCAACTCGGGGTCCATGGCAATGGCACGCGCGATGCCAATGCGCTTGGCCATGCCGCCCGAGACCTCGCTGGGCATGAGATCGCGCGCGTTGCGCAGGCCCACGGCATTGAGCTTCATCAGGACAATGTCGCGGATGAGCGATTCGGACAAATCGGTATGTTCGCGCAGCGGAAAGGCCACATTCTCAAACACGCTCATGTCGGCAAACAAGGCGCCAAACTGAAACAACATGCCCATGCGGCGCCTGACCGCGTAAAGCTGTTGCTGATCCATCGGACCCAAATCCTGTCCGTCAAACAGCATCTGCCCCGACCAGGCGCGGTTCTGGCCACCCATCAGGCTCAGCGTGGTCGACTTGCCACCGCTCATCGGGCCGATGAGCGCCGTGACCTTGCCCCTGGGGATGTGCATGGACACCGCGTGCAACACGGGACGCTCCCCGTAGCCAAAGTTCAGGTGGCGCAATTCGACAAGTGAGGGGTTGACGGTAGCTGGCATAAATACCTAACTCAGTGCAGCACCCGAAAACGGGTGCCCTTGAAGATAAAAACCGAACTGCGTGGCTGGATTTCTTCCAGCCTCAGCTCGGACTCCACCACGCCGCCCTGAGGCAGAACCAGGTTGTTGATCAGCAGCAGACGCTGCGCCGGACTGGCTGAATACACGCTGCCGGTAATGGTGATTTTGGGAATCTGGCCACGCAGGTCCTGTGGCAGTTCGGCCAGCAGCGGCAGCGCCGCCGGTGTTGGTTTGGCAACAGGTGCGGGTGCAGCAGGCGGGCTGACCGGCTTGGCGTCTGGCGCTGCGGCAGCCGCAGTGGCCGCCTGGTCTGCACTGGCGGACGCCGCCGCAAGTGCTTGGGTGGCGGATGCAGCGCGAAGCGGTAGTGCCTGGACTTTGGGCGCCTTGGTTACCACATGCGGTGCCGGTACCAGGGGCCTGAGCGCCGCAGGCGGTGCTGCGGCGACCACGGGCGCAGCGGGCGCTGGCAAGTTGGGCGCCGCGACCGCAGGCGGTGCCGACGGTTGCGCGTTCGGTGTGTCAGGCGCGCGCGCAAGCCAGAAGAAAAGCCCCGCCACGACCAGCAGCAGGCCCCCGGCCAGGGACCAGCCGACGTTTCGCGCGGTGCGCGGTGTGCCCGGGCCGTCAGCGGGCAGCTGGTGGCGCGTGTGCAGTCCGGGTGCCGCCCCCCGTTCGCGTTCGGCATCAGCCCGTTTCAGTGCATCAAGAATGTAAGACATGGCTTATTGTGGCTCGGTCAGCAGGCGGGGCGCCTGCCCCTGGGTGGCGCTGTCGATCTGCATGAAAGTCATGGGGCCCGGCTGGCCGTCGGGTGCGATGCCGCGTGCCCGCTGAAAGGCGCGCACCCTGGCGCGCAGGGCTGCGTCCAAAGTCAGTGGCGCGCCGGCGTCGGCGGCAGCGGGTCCACCGTCGAGCAGGCTCAAACGCGTGCCCAGCCAGTCGATGGCCTTGCCCGTGCTGCCGTCGCGCAGTCCGGCCTCGTAGCCGGGTGGCGCCTGCCAATAGGTCGCAAAGTCGCCGTGCCAAAACTGCGCCAACTCGACCAGCCTGACGCGGTGCAAACGCCCCTGAAGCCGCAGCGTCGCCGTTTGATCAGACTGGCCCACCAGCACCGCGTGGACGGCCGGACCCCGGGCCGCTTGCAGCGTCAGGATGCCGGGGCGATCGAGCTGGCGCAGCAGGGGCAGGGTCAATTTGCTGGCGCGGTAACACTGCACCCCTTGGGCGGCGGCCGTCTGGCAGGGGTCGGCGCCGCGGGCTGGCAGCTTCCAGTCGGGCGCCAGTTCACGCCAGGCGCTGTTGATGTCGGCAGGCAGTTCGGGCCACACGCGCTGCAGGTTTTCGATGGGGGGGGCCAGTGGCGCGATCGGTGCCGGAGGGCTTGACGCCGGTGTTCTTGCTGGCGCAGCCTGCGCCACGGATGCCGCCGTCGGGTTTGTCGCAAGCCTTTCCTGGTACGCCGGCCAGAGCAGAAAACCCGACAGGGTCGCCACCAGCGCCAGACCCGCAAGCGCGTAAGCCGTGCGTCGGCGCGTCGGGCCTGAGGCCTGGCCAGGCTCGGCGCCAAACACCTCGGCAGCGGCCTTGTTCACCACCTTGTGATTGACACGGTTGATGCCGGTCGCCCAGGCGCCCAGCAGCGCGCGCCCGCACAGCAGGTTGATGCGCCGTGGCACGCCCCGGGTGAGCTGGTGGATGCGTTGCAGGGCCTTGGCATCGAACGGCAGTGCGCCCGCATGACCCGCCACGCCCAGGCGGTGCCTGATGTACTGGCCGGTTTCGGCCGGCGACAGCGCGTCCAGGTGAAAACGCGCAATCACGCGTTGCGCCAGCTGCTCCAGTTCCGGGCGGGCCAGCATGTCGCGCAGCTCGGGCTGGCCGATCAGCACAATCTGCAGCAGCTTGCGCTCGTTGGTTTCCAGGTTGGTCAACAGGCGCAACTGCTCCAGCACGTCGGCAGCCAGGTTTTGCGCCTCGTCGATGATGAGCACGCTGCTTTGGCCGGCGGCATGGCTTTGCAGCAAGAAGGCGTTCAGCGCGTCAATGTAGTCCTTGACCGAGGGTGCTCCGGCCGCGGCGGGG
>JALNWC010000243.1 GCA_023231075.1 Rhodoferax sp. | reverse complement strand
GGAGGCCGTGCCGGGGGTCAAAGGACTCGATCTGGACTTTGATTTTGACCAGCAGGCCGGTCAGGCCCGTCTTTCCGTGGTGGCCGGCAGCGTTGACTTGCCGGGTGTTTTTCAGGAGCCGGTCGTCGCCGTGGCGTCGCTGGCGGCCAATGCCCGCTGGCAACGCCAGGGTGAGCGACTCGCCGTGCAGTTGGACAAGGTCAAATTTGCCAACGCGGATGTCGATGGCGAGGCCCAGATCAAATGGGAAACCGCCGACCCGGCCAAGTCGGTGTCGGGTGCGCGGTACCCGGGCGTGCTGGATCTGCAGGCCAACCTGAGCCGGGCCGACGGCAAGCGCGTCTACCGCTACCTGCCGCTGGTGATCGACCAGGCGGCGCGCGAGTACGTGCGCGATGCGGTGCTGGACGGGCAGGCCAGCGCGGTGCGCTTTCAGATCAGGGGCGAGCTTGACCAGTTGCCTCTGGTGGACCCGAAAAAGGGCGCGTTCAAGATCACCGCGCAGGTGACCGGCGCCAAGTTGGCCTATGTGCCGACCCGTCTGCAGGGCGCGACCGATTTGCGCTGGCCGGTGTTGACCGACCTGAGCGGCGAACTGGTCATTGACGGCAAGCAATTGCAGGTCAGGACGGCGCGTGCCACCCTGGGCGAGGGCACGGCCTTGCAGGTGACGCAGGTGGATGCGCTGATTGACGATTTGAGCCATTCGCTGGTGCAGGTCAACGCTGACATCAAGGGACCGCTGCCCGAGATGATGCGCCTGGTCAATGCCTCGCCCTTGCGCGCCATGACCCACCAGGCCCTGGCCGCCAGCGTGGTCACCGGCAGTGCCGATTACCAGTTGAAGTTGAAGTTGCCGATTGCCGACATCAACCGCTCCAGCGTGCGTGGCAGTGTGACCCTGGCCGGCAACGAGGTGCAGATCACGCCCGACAGCCCCAGGCTCACGCGGACGCGTGGCCGTGTCAATTTCACCGAGGCCAGCGTGTCCCTGAGCGGCGTTCAGGCGCAAATGCTGGGCGGCGAGGCGCGCCTGGAAGGGGGCTTGCTGCTGGTGCCGGACGCGCTCGCCGGTCGGGGCGCGCCAACGCTGATCCGGGCCAGTGGCGTTGCCTCGGCCGAGGGTTTGCGCCAGGCCTCCGAGCTTGGCTTTGTGGCCGGTCTGGCGCGCCATGCCAGTGGTTCTGCGGCCTACACCGCGAGTTTGGGTTTGCGCCAAGGGGTGGTTGAGCTGCTGGTCAACAGCAATCTGCAGGGCCTGGCTTTGCGTTTGCCCGAACCGCTGGGCAAAAGCGCTGAGGCCGTGCTGCCCTTGCGGCTGCAGACCGCCCTGCTGGCAGACCGGCCGGCACCGAAGCAAGACCGGCTGAGCTTGTCGGTCGCCAATCAGCTGCAACTGGTGTATGAGCGCGATGTGTCAGGGGCTGAGCCGCGCGTGTTGCGCGGGGCCATCGCGCTTGGCCTGGATGCGCAGGAATCCGCGCCGCTGCCCGCATCGGGTGTGGCTGCCAATATCCGCTTGCAAAATTTAAGCGTCGATGCCTGGCACGAGGTATTGACGCAGGCCATGGGCAGTCCTGCCGGGGGCCTTGCCACAGCGCCGGTCAACCCCTTGGATTCGTCGTATTTGCCGGATCGGTTGGCCGTGCGATCCCAGTTGTTGACCTTTGGCGGGCGCCAGTTTAACCAGGTGGTGATCGGTGGGGGGCGCGAGGGCGGGGTGTGGCGGGCCAATCTGGCGGCCAGTGAGCTCAATGGTTATCTGGAATACCGTCAACCCAACGCCGCGCTGACCGGCGGCGGCGAGGGGCGTGTCTATGCCCGGTTGGCGCGCCTGACGATTGCCCCCAGCGTGGTCAGCGATGTCGAGGCGCTGCTGGCGGCGCAGCCGGCCAGCATCCCGGCCGTCGACATCGTGGTCGATGATTTCGAGCTGCGCGGCATGCACCTGGGTCGGCTGGAGGTGCAGGCGGTGAACCGCAACGCCCAGACGGGTCCACGCGACGCCGGTGTGCGCGAGTGGCGTTTGAATCAATTCAATCTGACCGCGCCAGAGGCCAGCTTCGTCGCCAGCGGCCATTGGGCCGCGCTTGATGCGCAGGCCCCCGGCGCAGCCCGGGCGTTGGCAGGCAAACCGGGCGTGACCCGGCGCACCGTGATGAATTTCAAGCTCGACGTCAACGACGGTGGCGCCTTGCTGGCCCGCCTGGGCATGAAAGACGTGGTGCGGCGCGGGCGCGGCAAGTTCGAAGGTCAGGTGGCCTGGATGGGTTCCCCCCTGAGTCTCGATTACCCGACCCTGAGTGGTGCTGTCACGGTCAATGTGGCGTCCGGCCAGTTTCTCAAGGCCGACCCGGGCATTGCCAAGCTGCTCGGGGTGCTGAGCCTGCAGGCCTTGCCGCGTCGTTTGACGCTGGATTTCAGGGATGTCTTCAGCGAGGGTTTTTCGTTTGATTTTTTGCGCGGGGATGTCAAGATCGACCAGGGCATGGCGTTCACCAACAACCTGCAAATGAAAGGTGTCAATGCGGCGGTCTTGATGGAGGGCAGCGCCGACCTCGCCCGTGAAACGCAAGACCTCAAGGTGGTGGTGATCCCCGAGATCAATGCGGGGACCGCGGCTCTGCTGGCCACGGCGATCAATCCGGCGGTCGGACTGGGCACTTTTCTGGCCCAGATGTTTTTGCGCCGCCCGCTGATCGAATCCGCCACCCAGGAGTTTCATATCGACGGCCCCTGGGCCGATCCTCACATTACCAAAGTGTCGCGTTCTGCTGCGACGATTCAGGAGACAAAACCATGAAAGTTGCCGCCATTCAAATGGTCTCGGGGTCCGACGTTTCGGCCAATCTGAAAGAAGCGAAAGGCTTGCTGCAAGCGGCCGCGCAGGCCGGGGCCGAGCTGGCCGTCCTGCCCGAGTATTTTTGCCTGATGGGCCGTCGTGATGCCGACAAACTGGCGATTCAGGAGCCCTTTGGGCAAGGTCCGATACAGCAGTTTTTGAGTCAGTCGGCGCATGAACTGGGCCTGTGGCTGGTGGGGGGCACCCTGCCCATCAGTGCCGTGCCAGGCTTGCCTGACACGGCGGCGCCTGACGCACGGGTGTTCAATAGTTCACTGGTCCATGCCCCCAGCGGGCAATGTGTGACGCGCTACGACAAGATGCATTTGTTCCGTTTTGACAATGGTGTTGAGCGCTACGACGAATCGCTGGTGCTCGCGGTGGGCCAGCACCCGGCCCGGTTTGACGTCACTTCTGTGGATGGGCATACCTGGCGTATCGGCATGAGCGTGTGCTACGACCTGCGCTTTCCCGAGCTGTACCGGCATTACGCCCAGGCCGGGGCGCATCTGATGCTGGTGCCCGCTGCCTTTACCTACACCACCGGGCATGACCACTGGGAGCTGTTGCTGCGCGCCCGCGCCGTTGAAAACCTGTCGTTCGTGGTGGCTGCGGCCCAGGGCGGCCTGCATGACAACCAGCGCCGCACCTGGGGCCACGCCATGTTGGTGGACCCGTGGGGCAAGGTGCTGGCCGAGCGCGCACAGGAGGGGTCAGGCGTGCTTGTGGCCGACCTGTCCTGGGATCTGATGCAGCAGTGCCGCAGCCGTTTGCCGGCACTTGAGCACCGCTTGCTGTGATGGCGCTGCCCCTGTTTTTGAAGCGCACGCTGGCCGGCCTGGTGGCTGCTGTGCTGCTGGCCTGCGCCACGCCCCCGTCGCCGCCTGCCGACGGTGGTGCGCTGCCCGCTGCTGTGCCGCCGCCCGCCACGCCCAAGGCGCTGCCCGACACCGTGGCATCCGGCCCGGCCTTGCTGCGTGGCAACAGCCGCTGGCAGCCGGTGGCCTGGTCCGAGCTGCCGGGCTTTGAGAACGACGCCCTGTTTGAAGCCTGGAACGCCTGGCTCAAAAGCTGCGAGCGCCCGGGGCCAATGTTTGCCCCGCTGTGCCCGGAGGTGCGCCGCCTCAGCATTGGCACCGAGGCCGAGCAGCGCCAGTGGCTGCTGGCGCGGCTGCAGCCTTACCGTGTCGAACCCTTGCAGGGCGGGGTGGAGGCGGGTTTGCTGACCGCCTACTTCGAGCCTGAATTGCAGGGACGGCGCTTGCCTGGTGCAGGATTCTCATTCCCCCTGTACCGGGTGCCGACCGGTTTGAAGGCACGCCAACCCTGGTTCAGTCGGCAGGAGATCGACACCCAGGCCAGCGCGCAAGACGCCTTGCGCGGCCGGGAAATCGTTTATCTGAATGACCCGGTGCAGGCCATGGTGCTGCAAATCCAGGGCTCGGGGCGCATCCGCGTGACCGAGCCCGACGGCAGCGTGCGCCTGGTGCGGTTGGCCTATGCCGGCCACAACGGCCATCCTTACCAGAGCGTTGGCCGTTGGCTGCTCGACCAGGGCGAGCTGCGCGATGCTTCCTGGCCCGGCATTCAGGCCTGGCTGCTGCGCAACCCGCAGCGCGTCAACGAACTGCTGTGGCGCAACCCGCGCGTGGTGTTTTTCAAGGAAGAGGCACTGGGTGACCTGGACGCCGCCTTTGGTCCCAAGGGGGCGCAAGGCGTGTCGCTCACCCCCGGGCGCTCGATTGCCGTCGATCCGCAAAGCATTCCCTACGGCACCTCGGTGTGGCTGGCACCAACGGGGCCGCAAATCGCCCTGCAGCGCCTGGTGCTGGCACAGGACACCGGCAGTGCCATTCGCGGCGCCGTGCGGGCCGACTATTTTGCCGGCTGGGGTGACGCCGCCGGCGAGCTGGCCGGGCGGCTCAAACAGCCGCTGCAGCTGTGGGTGCTTTGGCCCAAGGCACAGCCTTGAAATGCTGGCTGAGGCGCTCGCAGCGCAGTGCCGGCCAAAGCCAAGGGAACGATGATGGCTTTCACTGTAACGATGCCCGCAGCTCGCTGATGGCAGTTTC
>JALNWC010000242.1 GCA_023231075.1 Rhodoferax sp. | reverse complement strand
GACATCACCGCTTGCACTTGCTCCAGGTTGTTGACGTTGAAAGCCGGAATGCCGTAGCCGTTGGCCGCGGCATGGTCAAGCAGTTCGCGCATAGAAACAAGTGCCATGGTGGTGTCCTTTGATGATTGGTAAATGAGCCGTAACTCGTTCCAATTCTAGCCACTCAAGCAGCGGAAAAACGAACACCCGCCCGCGGGACCGGCCCCATGACAAGCGCCGACGGCGCCTAAACCACCCGGCAAATCTTCAGCATGTTGGTGCCGCCGGGCGAGCCCATGGGCTCGCCACAGGTGATGGCGTAAACGTCACCCGTCTGGACAATGCCACGTACCTTGAGGTCCGCCTCGGCCTCGGCCAGCGCGGTGTCACGGTCGGCGCTGGTGTCAATCAACAGCGGCCGCACATTGCGGTACAGGGTCATTTTGCGCTGCGTGGCAATTTTGGAGGTCAGGGCGTAAATGGGCACCTGAATCAGGTGGCGACTCATCCACAGCGCGGTCGAACCACTGTCGGTCATGGCCACAATCGCCTTGGCACCCAGGTGGTGCGCGGTAAACAGCGCGCCCATGGCAATGGTCTGGTCAATCCGGCTGAAGGTCTTGCCGGTAAAGTCGGCGTCTAGTTCGAACACCTCGCCACCCTCTGCGGCATGGCAGATTTTGGCCATCTCCATGACGGTTTCCAGCGGATATTTGCCCGCAGCGGTCTCGGCCGACAGCATCACGGCGTCGGTGCCGTCGAGCACCGCATTGGCCACGTCACTGACCTCGGCGCGCGTCGGCACCGGGTTGGTGATCATGGACTCCATCATTTGCGTGGCGGTAATCACCACCCGGTCATGTTCGCGCGCCAGTTTGATCATGCGTTTCTGCAAGGCTGGCACCACGGCGTTGCCCACCTCGACGGCCAGGTCACCGCGCGCCACCATGATGCCGTCGCTGGCCAGCAAAATTTCTTCCAGGTGCGGGATCGCCTCGGCGCGCTCGATCTTGGCGATCAGGCCGGGACGGTGTCCGTCCTCGGCGGCCACGCTGCAGAGTTGCCGTGCCATTTCCATGTCGGTGGCATTTTTGGGAAAGCTCACCGCCACGTAATCGGCATGAAAACTCATGGCGGTGCGGATGTCTTCCATGTCCTTGGCGGTCAGGGCCGGGGCCGTCAGGCCGCCCCCCTGTTTGTTGATGCCCTTGTTGTTGGACAACTCGCCACCCATCCTGACCGTGGTGTAGATGGCTTCGCCCTCGACGCGGTCCACCACGATGACGATCAGGCCATCGTTGAGCAGCAACACGTCGCCGACCTTGACTTCGCGCGGCAAGGCTTTGTAGTCGAGCCCCACGGCGTCAATGTCACCGAGCTCGGTGCGCGCTGCGTCGAGCACAAAGGTCTGGCCGGGCTGCAAAAACACCTTGCCCTCGGCAAACTTGCCGACCCGGATCTTGGGGCCCTGCAAGTCGGCCATGATGGCGACCTCGCGACCGGCGCGTTTGGCGGCTTCGCGCACCAGGCGCGCCAGCTCGATGTGGTCTGGCGCGGTGCCGTGGCTGAAGTTCAGCCGCACCACGTTGACCCCGGCGCGAATCATTTGCTCAAGCAGGAAGGGATCACTGGAGGCTGGGCCTAAAGTGGCCACAATTTTGGTCGCGCGACGGGGCATGAATCGATCTCCGCTTGTAACTTAGTTTCCGAATTCTCACACAAAGCGGTTACCTCGGAGCGACAAAATAACGCGGACAACGGCCTCCGTCGGGGCCCTACCAACCCAGGCCCAGATGCAAGGGCAAATAAACCGCCATGCCCGAAACAATGGTGCCCAGCACCGCCTGACCCTGGCCCTGACGCCAGAAAAAATAACCGGTCCCGACCAGTGCGGCATAAATCCGGGCGTCCTGCCAGGTGCTGACCAACTGGCCTTGCACCATGACCACTTCCGGCGCCACGACCGCCGCCAGCGCGGCAATGGGCGCGTATTGCAAGCCACGCTGCGCCCAGTGCGGCAGGCTCCAGGGTTCATTGCTCAAGAAAAAGAAACAGCGGGTGAGCACCGTGACGCCTGCCAGCCCCACGATCACGCCCAGGGTCCAGAGATCCGTGCCGTTCATGCCGGCACCTTGGGTGAACCCGGCGCCTTGGGCCAGCTGGCGTCAATGATCAGGCACAGCGCCACGGCGCTGGCTATCGCCACCACAATGTTGAGTTTGAGCGGCAGCGCGTAGGCCGCCACGGCAGCCAGGCCCGCCACACCGGCGGCAACACGCCGCAAGTGGCTCGATGCCAGCGAACACCCAACGCCGATCAAGGCCAGAATACCGGCAAAACCCAGACCCCAATGGGTCGGAATCACATTGGCCAAGGCGATGCCCAGCAAGCTGGCGCCTTGCCAACTGACCCAGTTGAACAAGCTGCCGCCGCTCAGGTAGGCCAGTTGTTCCCGGCGCTCCACCTCGTTGACGGGGGGGTGGTGGTAATGGCGGGTGAACATGACATAGCTGAGGTCGGCCGTCAGGTAGCCATGAAACAGGCGCCAGTTCAGGGGCAGGTGCATCAGGTAAGGCCGCAGGTGGGCACTGAACACCACAAAGCGCAAGTTCACGCAAAACCCGGTCGCCAGAATCACCCAGAGCGGCGCCGCGGCGGCAATCAAGGGCATGGCCGCCAGTTGGGAACTGCCCGCAAACACCAGCAGGCTCATGGCCACGGCTTCAACCGTGCTCATGCCCGACTTGACCATGGCCACGCCGGTCATCATGCCCCAGGCTGCCAGGCCCGGCGACACGGCGGCCATCTCACGCATGCCGCGGCCGAACGCCGGATGCTGCCACCAACGGCCGGCACGGGCAGTCAGGCGGCGCATCAGCCCAGCACCTGTCCTGCTTGCACGGAACAGCCGCGCAGGAACTCGGCACTGGACAAGCGCTTGCCACCCGGGCGTTGCAGTTCGGTGATGACAAGCGTCGCGTCACGCGCGGCGACCACCATGCCGGACGGCGTCAAAGCCACGATCTGACCCGGAATTTGTGGCGGCCGTGCCAGCGCATGCCCCACTGCTACAGCCCAGATCTTGAGCGTTTCGCCGGCCCACTGCGTGCTGGCCCCCGGGAACGGGTTAAAGGCACGCACGCGCTGGCTGATGATCTGCGCCGTCTGCGACCAGTCAATGCCGGCCTCGGCCTTGTCAATCTTGCTGGCGTAGGTGATGCCCTCAAGCGGTTGCGGCACGGGCTGCAGCTTGCCAAGCTCTGCCTGCACCAAGGTTTGCACCATCAGTTGGCCACCCATCTCGGCCAACCGGTCATGCAAGCTGCCCGTGGTGTCGGACGGAGCAATCGGCAAGGTCCGTGTCAGCAGCATGTCACCCGTGTCCAGGCCTGCGTCCATTTGCATGATGGTGATCCCGGTGACGGCGTCACCGGCTTCAATAGCGCGGTGAATTGGCGCTGCGCCGCGCCAACGCGGCAACAGGGAAGCATGGATATTGAAACAACCCAGACGAGGTAAGTCCAGCACCCACTGCGGCAGGATCAAACCATAGGCCGCCACCACCATGGCATCGGCCTGCGCCGCCTCAAGTGCGGCCCACGCGGCCTCGGCATCAGCCGGGTATTTGCCATCCAGGCGCAGACTGCGCGGCTGCGCCACCGCCATCCCGTGTGCCCGTGCAAACTGCTTGACCGGAGACGGATGCAGCTTCATGCCGCGACCGGCCGGCCGGTCGGGCTGACTCAGTACCAGCACGATGTCGTGGCCTGCGGCATGCAAGTGCGCCAAAGCCACGGCGGCGAATTCGGGGGTGCCCGCAAACACCAGCTTCAAGGACGGTCCTCGCGCTGGGCCTTGAGCATCTTGGTTTTGATGCGCTTGCGTTTGAGGGGCGACAAGTATTCGACGAACACTTTGCCCATGAGGTGATCCATTTCGTGCTGAATGCACACCGCCAGCAGGCCATCGGCCTCGATCAGCTGGCTCCTGCCCTCGCCGTCCAGGGCTTCCACCTTGACCGCATCGTGGCGATTGACGCCGTCGTAAATGCCGGGCACCGACAGACAACCCTCCTCGTTCAAATGCATCTCCGGGCTGGCCCAGAGAATTTTCGGATTGATCAGCACCAGCGGCACATCGCGCCCCTCGGAGACATCCATCACAATCAGGCGCTCATGCACGTTGACCTGGGTGGCGGCCAAGCCGATGCCCTTGGCCTCGTGCATGGTCTCGAACATGTCGGCAATCAGGGTCTGGATGCGCGCATCCACCGCAGCCACGGGTTTGGCCACGGTGTGCAGTTTGGGGTCGGGATAACAAAGAATTGGGAGTAGGGCCATGGTGTCACTTCAAAGATGTCGTTATTTTCGCAATTTTTGGCACGCTGCGCCAATTAGCCAAGGGACAATCGTTGTTCCCACAGGGGCTTGGGCGCACAATCTGACGCGATTGAATAGGATTGAAAACACCATGGCCCAAACGCTTTTTGACACTGTTTCCAGAAAACTGACGTGGACTGCCATTGCCTGCAGTCTGTTGGCGGGCCCGGTGCTGTCACAGAATTTTCCAGTGACCGAGCAACAGCGCGCGACCGCCAAGCAGGTGGCCCAAAATGGCGTCCCGCTGAGCGAGCTTGGACCCGATGCGCCGCAAAGCTATACCGTGAAGCCCGGCGATACCCTGTGGGACATCTCCGGCATGTTCCTGAAAAACCCCTGGCACTGGCCCGAGTTGTGGGGCATGAATCTGTCAGACATCAAGAATCCGCACCTGATTTACCCTGGGCAGATGCTTGACCTGGACACCAGCAATGGCCGGGCGCGCCTGAGCCTGCGGACAGGTGGCGCTGACGCCAGCGCCGACCTGCCCACCGTTCGGGTCTCGCCGCGCACCCGCATCGAAAACCTGAAGGCCAGTGCCCTGCCCACGCTGAAAAGTCATCTGAT
>JALNWC010000241.1 GCA_023231075.1 Rhodoferax sp. | reverse complement strand
TGAACACCAGCGTTTTCACGCCACAGTCGGTCATGGCCTGCAGCAGGCGCACGGTACCGACCACATTGTTGTCGTAATAGGCCAGCGGCTTTTGCACCGACTCGCCCACCGCCTTCAGGCCCGCAAAATGAATCACCGCCGTGGCCCCGCTGGCGCGCAAAGCCGCTGTCAGTGCGGCCTGATCGCGGATGTCGCCCTGCACCAGCATGGGTTGTTTGCCCGCAATGCGCGCCACCCGCGCCAAGGCATCGGGCTGGCTGTTGCAAAAGTTGTCAAAAACCGTGACCTCGTGCCCGGCATCGAGCAGTTCGACCACCGTATGAGACCCAATATAGCCAGCGCCGCCGGTAACAAAAATCATGATGGGTCAATGTATTTTTAAAGTCTCGATGTTAAACGCTGTGGTCCGATCGCAATCACAACCGAACCCCGTCAATACGAGCCCCCGTATCCGGTCTGATACCGCACACGACCTTGAACCAGCGTCGTCATTGCGAGGCCGCAGGCCGTGGCGATCCATGCAGTCAGAAGTCATGGATTGCTTCACTGCGTTCGCAATGACGGCCACTTTCGCAATGACGGCTACTTTCGCGATGACGAGGCTGTTCATGGCAAGGCGCGCCAGCGACGGTATCGTCATTGCGAGGCGCGTCAGCGACGTGGCAATCCATGGCCCCTGACTTCGTGGATTGCCGCGCTTTAGCCTGTCCTGAGCCAGTCGAAGGGCTTTCCATGAACACCTTTCCATTAATCCGCGAGTTCAATCTTTGCAAACCATGAAAAGAATCACCAGCGCGCACATGCCTTGGCTCCTTTCCCCGCTGGCAAACCCGCCCCCACCCCAACCCTCCCCCAGAGAGGGAGGGAGCAAGTCAAAGCCCGCTGCTTGCGGCGCGTCCGGGATGAAGTCAACAAGGTCATGGCACATGCCACGGGTTGATGACATTCAAACCAAAGCCTGCAAAGTCACGCGCATTGCGGGTGACCAGGGACAGATTGTGGTGCAGCGCCGTCGCGGCCAGCAAACTGTCGATGGCGGGCAGCGGGCGACGAGCTTGCGCTTGCAAATGGCCCCAGCGGTCAGACACGGGTAAATCGACACTCAGGACCCGGCCCAAAAAAAACGTAGGCAAATCCACTTCAAGCCAGTCAGCCAAGGCCTGTCGTCTTACCGGGTCGACGCTGGTATTGCCCAGGGATTCAATGCCCTTGCGAATTTCACCCAGGGTCAGCACGCTCAAAAAAAGCGACTGCACAGGCCTTACTGCAAACCAAGCCACCACATTGGCATCTGGTTGTTTGCGACGCAGCTCAGAAATCACGTTGGTGTCAATCAAATAACTCATAAATCAATCTCGCGCGACAAACTTTGATCGCGCTCGAAAGTCAGCTCGTCCAAGCCACACAAGGGAGAGCATTGCATGAACTCCGCCAGCGATTGTGAATTGCCGCTGAGCCGATCAAACAGATCGCGCGACAGCACCACAGCCACCGACTTGCCATGCACCGTAATGTCTTGTGGGCCATCTTGTTTGGCGCATCTAACCACATCAGAAAAACGCGCCTTTGCATTTTGCATTTGCCATGTTTGCATAAAAACCTCCGACATTCTGACCTGAATAGTCAGAATGTAGCTTATTTTTGTTCATTTATCGCTTTATCACTCCGTGGCCACCACCGGCCGGGCGCTCTGCGGGCTGCAATCAGTATGGCTGTTGGCATATCACCCCCTAAAAACGAAAACGCCCATGGGTTCGGCGTGTCCTGGATGGTTGGACGGCTTACTGCCATGGGCGGGATGCGTTGCAGTATACCGTCCACACTGGTACCCACTACCTCATTTGATAAGCAATCCCGGGTACTTTTTGGCTCGCAATTCCTTGATGGCTTGGTCTGTCAACTTCCATGCATCGCCCTTGATAAGTGCAATCAATTCCGTCCATACATGTTCAAAGGCCTGCAGAGCATCGTCATCGTTGAATCGAATCCCTGTAGGCAGCAGTGGGGCGATGTCCTGCGTCAAGCTGCGGCTGAGCTTTTCCAACATGCGCTGTTCCGCGATAGCTCGGGAAATCGGTTTGCCTTCCAATGCCAGGTAATGGTCAAAGCACGAAATCAATTTGACTGGGTCCAGGTTGAGTTGGCACAAGCCCTGATGCAGGTCAAACAAGTCACGGTTTTTTCGCCGCTGCAGCAGAGCACGTAACTTGGTTCCAAACAACTCTTCGGGATGGAAAGAGACAATCTCGGTACTGCCTTGGTGCCAATCGCTCTCCATAGAAAATGGATAGTTCTTGTAACCCAAAAAAGTGCCATGCTCTCGGGTATTGATCTCGACCTTCAATTTCAAAGTGGCTTGCGAATCGGCTTCTGGCGTGAATTTGTAAACCAGATGCGTGGAATGACCGGCGTGCTCGGTGCTGCACTTACCAAGCCAGGACAGCGCTTTGCGAATGGCATCCACGGTCGCGCCGATGGGCTCTGCATTCGTCTGCACCAAATCGATGTCCTCTGAGTAGCGCAAAGGCTGCTTGAACGATAACTTGTTGATGGCAGTACCACCCCGAAAGGCCAATTTGCCTTTCAGCGTCGGCGCATTGAACAAGTCGCACAGCGCCCGACTGATGATCAGGTCTTGTTCTACTTGTCGGGACTCAGGCCAGGGTGTCTTGGCACTCCAGGCTTGTATGAATGAACTGGGGATCAAAAGTCCACCTCAATATGTTCATTAATGATGAGCTTCCACTTGGTATTTTTTTCACCCACTTCCCCAAGGGATGAGATCAGTGGTTTGATGGCGGGGTCTAACGGCACCATTGTTCTGGTTTTTTTGACAAGCGGCTCCAGCGCATTCGCCAAGCGTGTGTTGCCCACTGTGTCCAAAATATAGCCCAAGCGACTTACCGTCGAGTTCTCATACAGGGTAGCCAATTTGGCAAGCAGGCGTGGACTGGCCTTTGCGCCGATGTCCTTGGCAATTTGCGCGACCCCGTTGATACCACCCGCTTGGTGAAAATACCGCGTGCAATCAAGCAGCGTCAGTTCGACCCCGGCGACGTTGGCAAAACCGGTGTCACTTTTGATATGGTCAAGTGCGTACGCCTGGTTGGCCAGTGCAAACACCTTGGGGGCTTGATAAATAAACTGAAAGCGATAACGACCCATTTCAAAATCACGCAATTGACGGGACACGATCACTTGAAAGACCATCGCCGCCTGGTGGGATGAACCATGGAAGGCCGCTGCTCGTAGCAAGGCAATGCGGTAGTCAAGGCCCTGGTACTTCATCAGCGCATCGATCCAGCGGATGGGGTCAGGTGCCCCTGAAATCTGGTCTTCAGGGCGCACAATGAGATAAAAACCATGACGCGGGTTAGCCAGCTTACGCTTGTTGATCATGCGCGTGATTGACGCTGACAGCGCTGGCGGCTTTAGGGCAAGTGAGGTCAGCACCTCTTCCCGCGTAAAGTACAAGCGACCGTGAGCAAGCCGATCATCAGCGAATTGTTCAAGAGATGACATTCGTCAGATCATATTCAATAACCGATGAAATATCAAGAGTTTTGAATATGAGTTGGTACGTCGAAAACAGCTTATTCGAACTGCACACGGACCATGAACAAAGTCCCCGTCATCGCGAGGCGCACCAGCGCCGTGGCAATCCATGCCTTCCTAGCGCCCAACCAAGCCCTGCAAATCCGCCTCAAACCTGGCCAGCACGGCCTCTTTGTCCAAATGCGCCTGCGCATACAAAAAGCCGGCGGCGCCCAAGCGCTGGCGTAAATCGGGGTCAGCCGCCAGGAGCAGCAGCGCATCGGCAAAAGCCTGCGGGTCTTCGGGCGGCACCACCACGCCGCACGCCTGCACCACGTGGGCCAACTCGGTGCCGGGGTGCGCCGTGGCCACCACCGGCCGGGCGCTGGCCAGCATGCCGGTGAGCTTGCTGGGCATCACCAAATCCGCCGCGTCGGCGCGTTGCGGCAACAAATGAATATCGGCCATGGCCAGCAAATCAGGCAGGCGCGCTGCGGGCTGCAAATCAAGAAACTGCACATTGCCCAAGCCCTGGCAGCGCTGCACCAGGTCGGCCCGGCCAGCGCCATTGCCGCAAAACACAAAAACCAATCGGCCCGAGGGCGGGCCTCCTACAGGGGTATTTTGTGGGAGCGGCGCCCTCGCCGCGATGACCTTCGCCACCTCCGCCAACAACTCCAGCCCCTGCTTGCCGCCCATGTTGCCCGAATACAGCGCCACCACCGCATCAGGCGCAATGCCCAGCTCAGCCCGGTACCCCGAACCCCCCGGATCGCCACGGCCTTCGGCCTTAAACCCCGCCAAATCCACCCAATTCACCGCCATCAGCGCCCTGCCAGGCGCCACGCCCTTGTCCAGCAGGCGCTGGTGCATGCGTTTTGAAATGGTGCTGACCACATCAAAGCGCCGCATCAGCCAGCGCTCGGCCCCCGTCACCAAGCCGCGCAACCACTTGCCGCGCAGCAGGCCCAGGTCAAACGCCGCATCCACCTCAAAATCTTGCACATGCAGCCAGGCCCGCGCACCGCTCAGGCGCGCCACCACCACCGCAGCGGGGGCGCAAAACAGCGCAGGCTCCACCACCCACACCACATCGGGCCGCCAGATGATCTGGCGCAACATCACCGGCAAGCTGGTCAAGGCAAAACTGGCCAGGTGCAGCAGCCGCTTGATGCCACCGGGCTGCGGCGGCACCCACAGCGGGCAGCGGTAGACCACCAGACTGCCTGACTTCGTGGATTGCCGCGCTTCGCTCGCAATGACGGTATAACCATTCTTGAACCCCGCCCCCACCTTCCAGTCCGGGTAATACGGCGGTGCCGTCACCACGCGCACCTGGTGCCCGCGTGCGGCCAGCCAGGCCGCCATCTCACCTGTGTACTTGCCGATGCCGGTGAGTTCAGGCGCAAAGTTGATGCCGTA
>JALNWC010000240.1 GCA_023231075.1 Rhodoferax sp. | reverse complement strand
TCGTAGGACCCCGCAGGCAGGCGCGCCAGGAAGAATTCACCGGTGGTGGTGTTGGGGGCCGTGGTCTGAACAATCACGCCGTTTTGTTGTGCCGTCACCATGACGCCACTGGACAACATGGCCGTATCGACAAAGCCGTTGATGCCGTTGAGCACAAAGGGGACGACCCTGATCACGGGTTTCAGCGCATAGACGCCGTTGCCGCGCTTCACGATCGACTTGCAGGCGTCAAAATCCATCAACAGGTCGACGCGCTGGCCGGACGCCACGTCAAATTCATTGACCAGCTTGATGCCGCTTTGCACGGCACTGGGCGTCACGAGTGCGGTCTCAACACCGCCTGTCGGAACTACCGAATTGACAAGACCGTTTGAGGTGTTCGGATCCAAGACCAGACGCAATTGCGAGTAATGTCCGGCAGCCAGAGGCGTCTCGCCAAGCGCCGTAATCCCGCCATTGTTCCAGTCGAGCAGATTGATTTTGCGTGCCGGACTGAGCGTGATGTCGGTCCAGCCGCCATCTTTCTCACCGGCCGAGCTGCTTTGGTTAATCCGCACCTTGGTCACGGTCACATTCACTTCGTCAAACCCGCAGGCGGGCGCGTCGGTCAGGGAAACGCCGAGCGTTCCCGACGTACTGCTGCCCCCGTCACCGTCACCGCCGCCACAGCCGGCGACCAGGGCCGCCAGCACCGAGGCGGTCATCCAGGTCCGTGATTTCGTGCAGCTAAATGGCTTGATATTTTTCATTTCGTTCATCCTTTAAAAATGGTTCTGCAGGCTGTCCATCAAAGCCATGTGCAGCCGGTGTTCATCAAGCCCGTGAGTCGTCTCAGGCCTGATGAACCCGGACAATGCGCTTCAAATCGAGGCTGATCTGTGCGCCAGTTCACACACGTCGAGGCATCATCCCCGCACAAGCCGGCAATCGGGTGCAAGTGCCCACGCCCATCCCTACGGGCTCCACCCGGCAAAGGCATTCTGTCACTGGCCTATGCCAGCCGCAAGAGGCGACATATTTCAAATTGAAACAGCATGTATCGAAGTGGCCGCACGCGGTCGTGGCCCTGCTTTCGAAAAGTCGCAGGAGGCGACCGGCCCAGCATTGATAACCACTAAAATCACCCCCTTCCCTACGAACCCTGACCCCATGACCTATTGCGTCGCCATCAAACTCAACGCCGGACTGGTTTTTTTGTCCGATTCACGCACCAATGCCGGCCTCGACCAGATCAGCACTTTTCGCAAGATGATCGTGTATGAAAAACCCGGCGACCGCTTCATGGTGCTGCTGTCGGCAGGCAACCTGAGCATTTCGCAGTCGGTGCGCGAGATCCTGCAGGTGGAAAAACTCAAGGACCATGACGAGGACGAGGGCATCACGATCTGGAACGCCAAAAGCATGTTCGACGCGGCGCGTGTGCTCGGTGCGGCCATTCGCCATGTGTACGAGCGCGACGCCGCCGCGCTCAAACTGGCCGGGGTCGATTTCAACGTATCACTGATTTTTGGGGGTCAGATCAAGGGCGAAGGCATGCGTCTGTTTCAGGTTTATTCGGCCGGCAACTTCATCGAGGCGACACCCGAGACGCCGTATTTCCAGGTCGGTGAATCCAAATACGGCAAACCCGTGCTCGACCGCGTCATCACCCCCCACACGCCGCTGGACGAGGCGGCCAAATGCGCGCTGGTGTCGATGGACTCCACCCTCAAATCCAACCTGTCGGTCGGTCTGCCGCTGGACATGGTGGTGTATGAAGCCAACCAGTTCCAGACCGACAAGGTGGTGTGCATCGACGAGCACAACCCCTACTTCAAGATGATGCACAACAACTGGGGCGCCAAGCTGCGCGAAGTCTTTGACAGCATCGAAGACCCGATGTGGAACGGCGAGCAAACCAGCGTGCCGCTGATGCAACCCGCCAGCCGCAACCTGGCCCTGAAAAAAATCAGCTCGCCGCTGGAAAAATTGATCTAATCAAAGCGTGTCATGCCGGACCTGATCCGGCATCCAGGAAGTCCGGGCCCCTGGATTGCGGGTCGGGCCCGCAATGACAATCAAAAAAACGTCAGGCGGCCCAGGTCACGGTGCCGCTCCAGGCGGTGGCCAGCACCACGATGCCGAAAACAATGCGGTAGTAGGCAAAGCCGACAAAGCTGTGGCTGGCGATGTAACGCAGCAGCCAGCGGATGCACAGCCAGGCGCTAAAAAACGACATCACCAGCCCGACGCCAAACACCGGCGCGTCGGCCAAAGACAGCAGGGCACGTTCCTTGAACAGGCTGTAGGCACCCGCACCAATCAGCGTGGGAATGGCCAGGTAGAACGAAAAATCGGTGGCGGCCTTGCGGCTCAGGCCGAACAGCATGCCGCCGATGATGGTGGCGCCACTGCGGCTGGTTCCCGGGATCATGGCCGTGCACTGCGCCAGACCCACCTTGAGCGCATCGAGTGCGGTCATCGACTCGACATCATGAATGCGCGTGACCGCCGGATTCTTTTGTTGGCGGCGCTCGGCCCAGATGATGATGAAACCGCCAATGATGAACATGCTGGCCACCACCACCGGCGTGAACAGGTGCGCCTTGATGGCCTTGCCGTAGAGCAGGCCCAGAATCACCGCTGGCACGAAGGCGATCAACACATTCAGGGCAAAACGCTGCGCCTGTTTTTCGGTGGGCAATGCCCGCACGGTGTCGCGGATTTTTTGCCAGTACACCAGGATCACGGCAAAAATGGCGCCGGTCTGGATGGCAATGTCAAACACCTTGGCCTTGTCGTCGTCAAAACCCAGCAAGGCCCCGGCCAGAATCAGATGACCGGTACTCGAAATCGGTAAAAACTCGGTCAAACCTTCCACCACGCCCATGATGGCGGCTTTGATCAGCAAAACAATATCCACGCAAGCTCCCTTACAACAATCGGCAGATTATCGCTGCCCGCCTGGCCGCCCCGGGCGTGCAAGCGACCCTATTTGATCAACGCCTGCACCGCCCTGAACTGCGGCGCCTCGGCGCTGCGCAGCCACTCGAACGCCACCATCTCGGTGGTCACCAGCTCGGCGCCGGCGCCGGCCAGGCGGTCAAAAGCGGCGTCGCGGTTGCGCTCGGTGCGCGAACTGCAGGCGTCGGTCACCACCCACACCTCAAACTCGTCCTCGAGCAAGTGCAGCGCGGTCTGCAGCAAACACACATGGGCTTCGCAGCCGGCCAGCACGATGCTGCTGCGTTCGGTGGGCGTGTTCGACGGTTTTTGCAAGTGCTTGGGCAGGCTGCGCGCATTGCCGACCGGTGCTTTCACTGGCGGGCGCAGCCACTCGCCCAGCCCTTCTTCGACCCCGCTGAACTGCATCTTGGCCAGCGTGCGCTGGCACAGGGCGCGCAACTCGGGCGGGTTCTCGCCAAGCTTGGACGGGTTTTGCTCGGTGCCCCACACCGGCACCTGCATCAATTGCGCCGCCTGGGCCAGGCGCATGGCATTGGCCAGCACCAGCGGCGCCTCGAAAATGGCGGGCATCAGGCGTGTCTGGTAATCGACCAGCACCAATTGGGAGAGTTCAGCATCAAGCAGCATGGCGGGCTTTCAAAATTGAATCACGAGGCATGGCGCGATTAAACTGCAATCCTGACCACCACCCGGCCGCGCACCTTGCCCTCCATCAGGTCGTGCGCACTGGCAATGGCGGCTGCCAGCGGCACCTCCTGCACCATGGTTTCCAGCAGGGCCGGGTCGAGGTCACGCGCCAGCCGCTCCCAGGCGCGCTGGCGTTTGGCCAGCGGCGCCATCACCGAATCAACGCCAGCCAGCGTGACGCCACGCAAGATGAACGGCATCACCGTGGTCGGCAAGTCCATGCCTTGCGCCAGGCCACAGGCCGCCACCACGCCACCGTAACGTGTTTGTGCCAGCGCATTGGCCAGCGTGTGCGAGCCCACGGCATCGACCACACCCGCCCAGCGCTCCTTTTGAAACGGCTTGCCAGATACCGACAGCGCGGCGCGGTCCATGATGCTGCTGGCGCCCAAGGTCTTCAAATAGCTCTCTTCGCTGGCCTTGCCGGTGGCAGCCACCACGCTGTAGCCCAGTTTGGCCAGCAGGGCAATCGCCACGCTGCCGACACCGCCTGTGGCGCCCGTCACCAGCACCTCACCCGCCGCGGGCTTGACGCCATGGTCCTCCAGCGCCAGCACACACAGCATGGCGGTGTAACCCGCCGTGCCGATGGCCATGGCCTGGCGCGGCGTGAAGGCGCTGGGCAGCTTGACCAGCCAGTCCCCCTTGAGCCGGGCTTTTTCAGCCAGGCAACCCCAATGGGTCTCACCCACGCCCCAGCCATTGTGCACAAAGGCATCACCGGCACGCCAATCCGGATGACGCGATTCCAGCACGGTGCCGGCACCGTCTATGCCGGCCACCATCGGCCACTGACGCACCACCGGGCTCTTGTTGGTGATGGCCAGGCCGTCCTTGAAGTTGAGGGTGGACCAGGCCACCGCCACGGTCACATCGCCCGGCGGCAACTGTGACTCGTCAAGCTGCGTCACACCGGCCTTGAAGCCAGTGCTGTTTTCCAACAACAGTGCATTGAACATTTTTTTCCTTTAGTGCTTTTTTAAATCAATGGCTTGAAAGATGTTTCTCGAAACTATTTGAAGATTCCACAAATATGGGTAAACTGGTCCTATGCGCACTTGCACCCTCATACCGTCACTCTTGCTGCTTGTCAGCGTGTACGCCACACCGGCTGTGGCAGCGGATGATCTGGGCGAATTCATGAATGATAAGGGCTTGTTGGCGCAAATAAGCCAGGTGCGCAACAACATGGCCGACAAAACTTCGGAGTTGGTGGTGTCAGCCATGGGATTTCTGGGCGTGCCCTATCGTCTGGGCGGCAACAGCGTGGAAACCGGCTTCGACTGCAGTGGCTTTGTCAAAGCCATGTACGAACAGACCGTGGGCCTGATCCTG
>JALNWC010000239.1 GCA_023231075.1 Rhodoferax sp. | reverse complement strand
GCCCAGGCGCGATGGCAGGGACTTCAGGAACCAGATGTGGGCGCAGGGCGCGGCCAGATCGATGTGGCCCATGCGCTCGCGGCGCACCTTGGTCTGCGTGACTTCAACGCCGCATTTCTCGCAGATCACGCCGCGGTGCTTGAGGCGCTTGTACTTGCCGCACAGGCACTCGTAGTCCTTGATGGGGCCAAAAATCTTGGCGCAAAAAAGACCGTCGCGCTCGGGCTTGAAGGTGCGGTAGTTGATGGTTTCCGGTTTTTTGACTTCGCCAAAAGACCAGGAACGGATTTTCTCGGGCGAAGCCATGCCAATTTTGATGGCATCGAAATGCTCATCGGGCGTGAATTGCTTGAACAGGTCGAGTAATGATTTCATAACTTTATTTCCTTAATCAGTTGAGGACAGGGCCAACTTGCTGCGCAAATCTTGGTCTGTCCCGCAAAGTCTCTAATCAGTTGAGGACAGAGCCAATTTGCTGCACAAATCTTGGTCTGTCCCGCAAACTCTCAGGACCGTTCCAGCTCAATGTCCAGACACAGGGAACGAATTTCCTTGACCAGCACGTTGAACGACTCCGGCATGCCGGCTTCAATCGAGTGTTCACCCTTGACGATGCTCTCGTAGACCTTGGTGCGGCCCTGCACGTCGTCGGATTTGACGGTGAGCATTTCCTGCAAGGTGTAGGCGGCGCCGTAGGCCTCCAGCGCCCACACTTCCATCTCACCAAAACGCTGACCACCGAACTGGGCCTTGCCGCCCAGCGGTTGCTGCGTGACCAGGCTGTAGGGGCCGGTGGAGCGGGCATGCATCTTGTCGTCCACCAGGTGGTGCAGCTTCAGGTAATGCATGTAGCCGACCGTGACCGGACGCTCGAAGCGGTCGCCGGTGCGGCCGTCGTACAGGTAGGCCTGGGTGCGGGTCGGCGTCAGGCCCTTGGCCGCGGCCAGCTCATCGGGGTAGGCCAGCTTGAGCATGGCGCGGATTTCGTCTTCGGTGGCACCATCAAACACGGGTGTCGCAAACGGCATGCCGCTGGTCAGGTTCTCCGCCATGGCGAGCAACTGGCTGTCGTCGAGCTGCGCCAGGTCTTCCTTGCGACCGGTGCTGTTGTAGATTTCGCCCAGGAATTCGCGCAGTTCAGCCACGCGGCTTTCATGCTGCAGCATGTCGCCGATGCGCTGGCCAATGCCCTTGCCGGCCCAGCCCAGGTGAACTTCGAGCACCTGGCCCACGTTCATCCGTGACGGCACGCCCAGCGGGTTCAGCACGATGTCGCAAGGGGTGCCGTCGGCCATGTGCGGCATGTCTTCCACCGGCACAATCTTGGACACGACACCCTTGTTGCCGTGGCGACCGGCCATTTTGTCACCGGGTTGCAGGTGGCGCTTGACCGCCACGTAAACCTTGACCATCTTCAGCACGCCCGCCGGCAGCTCGTCGCCTTGCGTGAGCTTTTTGCGCTTTTCTTCAAAGGCCAGATCGAAGCGGTGGCGGGTTTGCTCCAGCGAGTTCTTGATGCTTTCCAACTGCGCCGACACGTCGTCGTCAGCCGGACGGATGTCAAACCAGTGGAACTTCTCGACCGCAGCGAGGTAGGCGGCGTCGATCTTGCTGCCCTTGGCCAGCTTTTGCGGGCCGCCATTGGCGGTTTTGCCCACCAGCAGTTTTTCGATACGGGCAAAGGCGTCGGCCTCGACAATGCGCAGCTGGTCGTTCAGGTCCAGACGGAAGCGCTTGAGCTCGTCGTCGATGATCTGCTGGGCGCGGCGGTCACGGGTGATGCCTTCGCGGGTGAACACCTGCACGTCGATGACCGTGCCTTGCGAGCCCTGGTCCACGCGCAACGAGGTGTCCTTGACGTCCGATGCCTTCTCGCCAAAGATGGCGCGCAGCAGTTTTTCTTCGGGCGTCAGCGTGGTCTCGCCCTTGGGCGTGACCTTGCCGACCAGCGTGTCGCCCGGCATGACTTCAGCGCCGACATAAATGATGCCGGATTCGTCGAGACGGTTGAGTTGCTGTTCGCTCAGGTTGGGAATGTCGCGCGTGATTTCTTCGGCACCGAGTTTGGTGTCGCGCGCCATCACCACCAGTTCTTCGATGTGGATCGAGGTGTAGCGGTCTTCGGCCACGACGCGTTCGCTGATCAAAATCGAGTCTTCGAAGTTGTAGCCGTTCCAGGTCATGAAGCCGATCAGCATGTTCTGGCCCAGCGCCAGTTCACCGAGGTCGGTGGAGGCGCCGTCGGCGATCACATCACCCTTGGCCAGATGGTCGCCCTTTTTGACGATCGGGCGCTGATGGATGTTGGTGTTCTGGTTGGAACGCTGGTACTTGATGAGGTTGTAGATGTCCACGCCGACTTCACCGGCCTGCGCTTCGGCGTCGTTGACGCGGATCACGACACGGGTGGCATCGACATAGTCGACCACACCGCCGCGGGTGGCGACCACCACGGTGCCGGAGTCAATCGCGGCGACGCGCTCGATGCCGGTGCCGACCATCGGTTTTTCAGGGCGCAGGATGGGCACGGCCTGGCGCGACATGTTGGCGCCCATCAAGGCGCGGTTGGCGTCGTCGTGCTCCAGGAACGGCACCAGCGAGGCCGCCACCGAGACGATCTGCGCCGGCGACACATCCATGTACTGCACGCGGTCGGCAGCCACCATGATGGTCTCGCCGGCTTCACGCGCCGAGATCAGCTCGCCGGTCAGGCGACCTTCCTTGTCGAGCACCGCATTGGCCTGGGCAATCACGTACTTGCCTTCTTCGATGGCCGACAGGTAGTCGATGTCCATCGTCACCTTGGCGTCGACCACGCGACGGTACGGCGTTTCGATGAAGCCGTAGTCGTTGAGGCGGGCGTACAGCGCCAGCGAGTTGATCAGGCCGATGTTCGGGCCTTCGGGCGTTTCAATCGGGCAGACGCGACCGTAATGGGTCACGTGCACGTCACGCACCTCGAAGCCGGCACGTTCACGCGTCAAACCGCCCGGGCCAAGGGCCGAGACACGGCGCTTGTGCGTGATCTCGGACAGCGGGTTGGTCTGGTCCATGAACTGCGACAACTGCGAGGCACCGAAGAACTCCTTCAGCGCCGCCGAAATCGGCTTGCTGTTGATCAGGTCGTGCGGCATCAGCGGCTCTTGCTCGGCCTGACCCAGTCGCTCTTTGACGGCCTTTTCAATCCGCGCCAGACCCATGCGGTACTGGTTTTCAGCCAGCTCGCCAACGCAGCGCACACGACGGTTGCCGAGGTGGTCGATGTCATCGACCTGGCCATGGCCGTTGCGCAGATCGACCAGCACCTTGACCACCGCCAGGATGTCTTCGTTGGTCAGCACCATGGGGCCGGTGGACTCGGGGCGACCCATCTTGGCGTTGAACTTCATGCGCCCGACACGCGACAAATCGTAGGTGTCGGGGTTGTAGAACAGGCGCTGGAACAGGGCTTGCACGGCGTCTTCGGTCGGCGGCTCGCCGGGGCGCATCATGCGGTAGATGGCAACGCGGGCGGCAAACTCGTCGACCGTTTCGTCGGTGCGCAGGGTTTGTGAAATGTAGGCGCCCTGGTCGAGTTCGTTGGTGTAAATGCAGGCCAGGTCCTGCACGCCGCTGGTGCGCAACTTCTTGAGCAGCACTTCGGTCAGCTCTTCGTTGGCCTTGGCCAGGATTTCGCCGGTGTCGACGTCGACCACGTTGCGCGCCACCACACGGCCAACCAGAAAGTCTTCGGGCACCGAGATGTGGGTGGTTTCCGACTGCTCGAGCTCCCGCGTGTGGCGCACGGTGACGCGTTTTTCCTTGGCCACGATCACCTTGCCGCTCTTGTCGGTGATGTCAAAGCGGGCCACTTCACCGCGCAGGCGCTCGGCCACAAATTCCATCTGGGCACCGCTGTCCATCAGGCGGAAGTTGTCGTTGACGAAGAAGTTGGCGAGGATCGACTCGTTGTTCAGGCCGATGGCCTTGAGCAAAATCGTGACCGGCATCTTGCGGCGGCGGTCAACCCGGAAATACAGGATGTCTTTCGGGTCGAACTCGAAGTCGAGCCAGGAGCCGCGGTAGGGGATGATGCGTGCCGAAAACAGCAGCTTGCCCGAGCTGTGGGTTTTGCCCTTGTCGTGCTCAAAAAACACGCCGGGTGAACGGTGCAGCTGCGACACGATGACACGCTCGGTGCCATTGATGACGAATGAGCCCTTCTCGGTCATCAGGGGCACTTCGCCCATGTAGACCTCTTGTTCCTTGACTTCCTTGACCACCTTGTTTTGCGAGGTGGAAGACTCACGGTCATAAATGATCAGCTGCACGCGGGCGCGCACCGCCGACGAAAACGTCAGACCACGGGTCTGGCATTCACGCACATCAAACGCCGGTTTGGCCAGGTTGTAGTCGAGGTACTTCATCTCGACGAAACCATTGTGGGACACGATCGGGAACGCGGCATTGAAGGCGGCCTGCAGGCCTTCGTCGGTACGTTTTTTCTGCGGTACCTCAGCCTGCAAGAAGGCGGTGTAGGCATCTTTCTGCATTTGCAGCAGGTAAGGAATCTCCAGCACGCTGTCGCGACTGCCAAAATTTTTACGTATCCGTTTGCGTTCGGTGTATGAATAAGCCATGAAATCTCCGGGCAAATGAGGACTGGGGTGGTCCTGAACGACGTTGACGCTTGGTGATTGGCCACTACCAATCCATGGCGGACGGTTGCACCTTGCATGCAACCCGAACCAAGGTATCTTCTGCTGTCGGGGTTAGAAGACACTGGAAAAAGGGCGTTTTGCCCGCTTTACAGTGTGTTCTGCAAAAACACCAAAGGCTGGAGGCCTGTGACAGCACTCCAGCCTCAGGGAAAACTCGATTACTTGAGTTCGGCCTTGGCACCAGCGTCCAGCAGCTTCTTCAGAGCGGCATCAGCATCAGCCTTGGAAACGCCTTCCTTGACGTTCTTCGGTGCGCCGTCCACCATGTCTTTGGCTTCCT
>JALNWC010000238.1 GCA_023231075.1 Rhodoferax sp. | reverse complement strand
TGGGCACAGGCTTGCACCGCGTCTGCCAGTGAAACGCCCAGGGTGCGCATGGCGGCGATCACGCCCAGCACATTGCTCACGTTGTAGTCGCCAATGAGTTGTGTGGCCAGCGGCAGCTGTTGCTGCCCCTCGACCACGGTAAACGCCACGCCCTGGAGCTCGTAACGGATGTCCTGCGCCTGCAAACGGGCGCGATGGGCAGCCCCCGGGGTGATCGACAGGGTCCACAGGTCCAGCGCGCTGGCGGACAGCTGTTCGGCCAGTTCGGCACCGTAAGGGTCGTCCACATTGATCACGGCCGCGCGCAAGGCGGGCCAGGCAAACAGGCGGGCCTTGGCCTCCCAGTAACGGGCCATGTCGCCGTGGTAATCCAGGTGATCCTGCGTCACGTTGGTCAATACCGCGGTGTGGATCCGGGTGCCCGCGAGCCGCTGCTCCTCGATGCCGATCGACGAGGCCTCGATGGCGCAGGCCCGCAAACCCTGTTTGGCAAATTCGGCAAATGCCGCCTGCAGCGCCACCGGGTCGGGGGTGGTCAGGCCGGTGCTCACCAGGTGCGGCGGCACACCCACGCCCAGGGTGCCCACCACGCCACAGGGGATGGGGGCGGTTGCGCTCAGGTTGGACAGCGCCTGCGCCAGCCACCAGCTGCTGGAGGTCTTGCCGTTGGTGCCGGTCACCGCCAACACCGCCAGGCGCTGGCTGGGCTGGTCAAACCAGGCATCGGCCACCTCGCCGCTGGCGGCTTTCAAACCCGGGTAGGTGGCGATGCGCGCGTCGAGGAAGGCAAAGGCCTGCACGCCGTCCAGTTCCACCAGACAGGCCGCTGCGCCCGCCGCCAGGGCCGCAGCGACATGGGCGCGGGCATCAACCGCCGCACCGGGCCAGGCCAGAAAACCATCACCGGGCCGGACCTGGCGACTGTCGGTGCGCAGCGTGCCGGTGACGCGCGCGCGCAACCAGGCGGCAGCATCTTGGGGATTGAGCAGTTGTTGCAACATCAGAAGCTTTCTTCCACCGCGTCGGTGATCACCTGCGGAACCACCGACAAGTCAGGAGCCACACCCAGCACGCGCAGGGTTTGCTGCACCGTCTGGCTGAACACCGGTGCAGCAACATCACCGCCAAAATACTGGCCGTTGGTTGGCTCGTCAATCATCACCGCCACGGAAATTCGGGGCGCGTCAATGGGGGCCAGACCGGCAAACACCCCGCGGTATTTTTTAGCCGCATAGCCGCGGCCTTCTTGTTTGTTGGCGGTACCCGTCTTGCCACCCACCGAATAACCTATGGTTTGCGCCTTCTGGGCTGTGCCACCCGGGCCGGTCACCAGGTGCAGCATATTGCGCACGTCATGCGCCACTTTGCTTTGAAAGACTGGCTGCCCCGAAGCTGGCGCAGACACTTTGAGCATGGAGAGCGGAACCAGGTCGCCCTCCCGGCCAAAAATGGTGTAGGCATGGGCCAACTGCATCAGGCTGACAGACAGGCCGTAGCCATAACTCATGGTGGCTTGTTCGATGGGTCGCCAGCTCTTGTAGGGACGCAAGCGACCACTGACAGCACCAGGAAACGGCACCTGGGGCTTCTGACCAAAGCCGACACTGCTGTACATGTCCCACATTTCGCGGGGCGGCATTTGCATGGCAATTTTGACGGTGCCAATGTTGCTGGATTTCTGAATCACCTCATTCACCGTAAGGATGCCATGGGCATGCGAATCGCTGATGGTGGCGCTGCCAATGGTGAGTCGGCCCGGGGCTGTTTGAATCTGCGTCTCCGGCGTCACACGTCCGGTGTTCAGCGCCAAGCCGATGACAAAGGGTTTCATGGTCGACCCAGGCTCAAAACTGTCGGTCAAGGTCCGGTTGCGCAGCTGTTCACCACTGAGGTTTTGCCGCTTGCCAGGGACATAACTGGGGTAGTTGGCCAGCGCCAGCACTTCACCGGTATGCACATCCAGCACCACCACACCCCCCGCTTTGGCTTTGTGCTTGAGCACCGCCTCCCTGAGCGTCTGATAGGCAAAGAACTGCACCTTGCTGTCGATGCTGAGCTGCAGGTCACGGCCATCGACCGGTGCAATCTGCTCACGCAGATCTTCCACCACCCGGCCCATGCGGTCCTTGATGACGCGCCGCGAGCCATTGCGTCCACCCAGCTCCTTGTTGAACGCCAGCTCCATGCCTTCCTGGCCCTGGTCTTCGACGTTGGTGAAGCCGACCACATGGGCGGCGGCCTCGCCCTCGGGGTACTGGCGCTTGTATTCCTTGCGCTGGTAAATACCCTTGAGGCCCAGCGCCGCGATCGCGTTGCCCACCGACTCGTCCACCTGGCGCTTGAGCCAGACGAAGGTCTTGTCTTCATCTTCGAGTTTCTTGTTGAGCTCGGCCAGCGGCATGTCGAGCAGTCTGGCCAACTTTTTCAGGCCCTCGGGCGCGCGTGGCACGTCTTCCGGAATGGCCCAGATGCTGGGCACCGGAATGCTCGACGCCAGCACGATGCCGTTGCGGTCCAGGATGCGGCCACGGCTGGCAGGCAGCGCCAGGGTGCGGGCAAAACGCACCTCGCCCTGCTTGATAAAAAACTCGTTTTCAATGATCTGGATGTACACCGCCCGCGCCACCAGGCCAGCAAAGGAGAGGGCAATCACGGCCACAATGAACTTGCTGCGCCACACCGGCGTGGGGCTGGCCAGCAAGGGGCTGGAGGTGTAGGCAATGCTGCGGCTCATGGCTGGCGCCCCCCGTCAGCGCTGGCGGGGCGGTCTGGCGTGCTGGTGGCGCCGGCGTAGCTGACATAGCTGGTCACCGCTGGCGTCGCCGCGCGCATTTGCAATTTTGAACGGGCCAGGCTTTCCACCCGCGCCGAAGTGGCCTGGGCCCGCTTTTCCACCTGCAGGCGTTCGTTTTCAGCCGCCAGCTTGAGCGCTTGCGACTTGGCCCGGTCGAGCTCGGAGTAGAGCCGACGCGACTGGTATTGCACATTGACCAGGTACAGGGCGCTGAGCAGCACGCCCAGCAGCAGCAGCAGATTGAGCCGCATCATGAATGCGCTCCCGTTGCAACGGGACCGAGGCGCTCGGCCACGCGCATGATGGCGCTGCGCGCACGCGGGTTGGCGGCCACTTCCGCCGCGCCGGGCCTGACGCGCGCCAGCACCTTGAATTGCATCACCTGGGGCGCGGCAAACGGCGCCCGACGGTCGAACACCTCGCGCGAATGTTTGGTCAGAAACTGCTTGACGAGGCGGTCTTCGAGCGAATGGAAACTGATCACCACCAGACGCCCGCCGGGCTGCAGCACCTTGAGTGCAGCCGCTAGCGCCTGTTGCAGTTCTTCAAGCTCGGCGTTGATGAAAATCCGAAAAGCCTGAAATGTGCGCGTTGCAGGGTCCTTGCCCGGCTCGCGGGTTTTGACCGCGTCAGCCACGAGCTGGGCCAGTTCAGTGGTGGTTGAAATAGCGCCCCGTGCCTGTCGGCGCGCAACAATCGCCTTTGCAATGGCGCCAGCAAACCGTTCTTCACCATAGTCACGGATGACCTCCAAAATTTCGTCAAGTTCAGCATGGGCCAGCCATTCGGCCACACTTTGACCGCGTGTCGTGTCCATGCGCATGTCCAGCGGTCCTTCGCCCCTGAAACTGAAGCCGCGTGCCGGGTTGTCCACCTGGGGTGAACTGATGCCCAGGTCGAGCAGCACGCCGGCCACACTGGCAGGCGGCAACTCAGCCAGGTGGCTGAAGCCCTGGTGGCGAATGGAAAAGCGCGGGTCGGTGATGCGGGCGGCCTCGGCCAGCGCATCCAGGTCCTTGTCAAACGCAATCAGACGGGCATCGGCCGGCAAGCGGGACAAAATCAGGCGGCTGTGGCCGCCGCGTCCAAAGGTGGCGTCGACAAACACCGGCGCCTGCGCGACGGGCTGCGCCTCGGCCGTCTGACTTGCAGCGTCGGCCGCACCGAGCAAAGCGTCGACTGCTTCACTCAATAAAACGGTGGTATGGGTCCATGCAGTTTCCACCACCGGCCTTCAGAAAGAGAAATCCTTGAAGACATCAGGCATGTCACCTTGCATGGCCTGCGCCTCCTGGGCGTCGTAAGTGGCCTTGTCCCACAGCTCGAAAGAGTTGCCCATGCCCAACAAGACCGATTCCCTGGTGATCCCGGCAGCCGCACGCAGTTCAGGCGAAATCAGCACGCGCCCGGTGCTGTCGAGCTCGACATCCATGGCGTTACCCAAAAAGATGCGCTTCCACCATTGCGCCGACATCGGCAAGGCCGCAATGCGGTCACGGAATTTTTCCCATTCGGGGCGCGGAAAAATCATCAGGCAACCGTGCGGGTGTTTGGTGATGGTGAGCTGGCCCGAGGCTGTGGCGCTCAAGACGTCACGATGCCGGGTTGGCACGGACAGCCGACCCTTTGCATCAAGACTTAATGAGGAAGCCCCTTGAAACACGATAGCTGGCCTTTGATTTTCAAAACGAACCGGGAAATGGGGATGGAAAAGCACAATTCACCACTAAATTGCACTTTTTTGCACTGTAGCAGCAAAAACAGCGCGTGCAAACCACTTTGCAAAAAATTTTTACAATGAAATCAAAGACTTAGAAGCGATTTAAAACCATGATTCAGGCTGAAAAACGTTCTAAATGAAGCACTTAGCGTTCCAAGTGAATGTGATGCGTGAGGAAATGGGAGCATCCGACGAAGTGTTGGGGTCAGAGCACGTCGCTTCGCGAGTCGTCCGAATCCGGGCCGATACCGCATACGGACCTTGAACCTGACCCCCGTCACTGCGAGCGAAGCGCGGCCGTCCATGCAGTCAGGAAGTCATGGATTGCGGGTCGGAGCCCGCAATGACAAGTTAACGTGCATGGCCTTCCAGCCACCCCGAAGCATGAAAGAAGGCTGTCATTGCGGACTTGATCCGCAATCCATGAATTCAGGGGGGTCATGGATGCCGGATCAAGTCCGGCATGACATGCGTGTTCTT
>JALNWC010000237.1 GCA_023231075.1 Rhodoferax sp. | reverse complement strand
GGCTCGGTGTGGTCATCGCTGATGATGTCACTGGCCACCAGCCCGGCTTGGATGAGCAGTTCATCCAGCACCACGCGGGTGCCGCTGCCCAAACCACGGGCAGCAAAGCGGGCGCGCTGGTCGGCCAGGTCTTGCAGCGAGCGCAGACCCAGCGGATTGCCTTTGGCCACCATCAAACCCTGGGTGCGCTGCGCAAAGCCGATGATCTTGTGCTGGCCCGGTTGCAGCAAAGGCTTGTAGGTGTGCTCGGTCAGTGTTTTTTTGCCTGTCCCCAGCAGCGTGTGAAAACCCGCCATCACGCAGCGGCCCTCATTGAGGGCGCGAATGGCATCGACACTGCCGGTGAAGCGGATGTCGAGGTGCAGTCGGCCGCTGTTCCGGCCCAGCGCCAGGCGGTCCCCCTGCAGGGCGTGTTCGCGCAGGCGTGAGAGTGCGTCGTCATGGCTGGCGTAGAGCGTGACGACGTGCACGCTGTTGTCAAAGGCCAGCGCGTAACTGCGTTCCAGCTCGGCGCGCAGGGCTTCAATTTGCGGTGCCAGCCGCGCCTGCGCCTGGCGCTCGGCCCACATCAGCTTGTTGCCAAATTCGGTCAGGTGGGCGCGCTGGCCTTTTTCCCAGATGACCAGCTCGTTGCCCAGCTCGTTTTCCCAGCGCTTGAGTTCGCCCCAGACATGGCGGTAGCTCAAGCCCAGCGCGCGCGCGCCGCCCGAGATCGAGCCCTGGCTGTTGACGGCTTGCAGCAAGTCGATCAGCGGGTTGCGCAGCAGCGCCGGACTGCTGTCTCTGGAAAGGGTGTAGTGGAGTTGAAGCCTATGCACGGTGGTTCATATCGCCAGGTTTTTGATCGATGGCTAGGATAGCCGAATCCAGTAGGGACAGGGCTCGGGCACTTTTTGTGGCTGCAAGCGGTCCCGTCACCCTTCTATTCATGACCACTTTTTCCGCAAGCGCGGCCACTGCGCTGCAACTCATCACCACGCTGGACGCCGAACTGCTCACGATTGTGGGCCGCTCGCTGTCGGTGAGCGCCACCGCCTGCGCGCTGGCCTGCGCTGTGGGGCTGGTGCTGGGCGCCTGGCTCGGGGTGGCGCGCTTTGCCGGGCGCGGCGCGGTGCTGACCCTGCTCAATACCTTCCTGGCCGTGCCCTCGGTGGTCGTGGGGCTGGTCATTTACCTGCTGCTGTCGCGCAGCGGGCCGCTGGGTTTTTTGGGCTGGTTGTTCAGTTTCAAGGCCATGGTGCTGGCGCAGGCGGTGCTGGTGCTGCCCGTGGTCACGGCCTTGACGCGCCAGGCGGTCGAAGATGCGCAGAATTTGCATGGTGAACAACTGCAGTCGCTGGGTGCCCGGCCGCTGATGCGCAGCCTGCTGCTGGCCTGGGATGAACGTTATGCCTTGCTCACCGTGCTGATTGCCTCGTTTGGCCGCGCCATCTCCGAAGTGGGTGCGGTGATGATCGTGGGCGGCAATATTGACGGATTTACCCGCGTCATGACGACGGCCATCGCCCTCGAAACCAGCAAGGGCGACCTGCCGCTGGCCCTGGGCCTGGGGCTGATCTTGCTCGGCGTGGTGCTGTTGCTCAATGTGCTGATTGCTTTGGTGCGGCGTTGGCGTGAATCCCAAGAAAACGGCGTTGAACCCAGCCTGCCATTGGGGGTGTCGGTTTGAAGCCCGTCAACGTGATGGATCAGGACTGGGTCGGTGGCGGTGCCGCGGGTGAGCCTGCGACGGGCTCCAGTCCCTCCTTGTCAACCCGTGTTTTTGACCTGCAAGCGGCCTGTGTGCATTTTGGTCATCCGGCGCGCGCCGTGCGGGCCTTGTCCGAGGTCAGCCTGCAGATTGACGCCGGCGAGCGGGTGGCGCTGGTGGGCGCCAACGGCTGCGGCAAGAGCACCTTGCTGCGCCTGTTGCACGGGCTGACCGCGCCGACGTCGGGCCAAATCCACAGCGAGGCTGCCTTGCGCCAGGCCATGCTGTTTCAGAAACCGCATCTGATGCGCCTGTCGGTGCAGGCCAACATTGCCCTGGGCCTGTGGTTGCGTGGCACGCCCTGGAAGCAGGCCGGGGTGCAGGCCCTGGCGGCGCTGGCGCGGGTCGGTTTGCTGGCTCTGGCGCAGCGCAGCGCGCGCCAGCTCTCGGGCGGCCAGCAGCAGCGCGTGGCCATGGCGCGCGCCTGGGCCTTGCAGCCGCAGGTGCTGCTGCTCGACGAGCCCACCGCCAGCCTGGACCCGCACGCCAAGCGCGAGGTCGAGTCGCTGATCGAAGCGTTTGCCAGCGCTTCGCAGGCCATGACGCTGGTGTTTGCCAGTCACAACCTGGGTCAGGTCAAGCGCCTGGCGAGCCGGGTGATTTATCTGGAGCAGGGCCGGGTGCTGGCCGACTTGCCTGTGCATGATTTTTTTAGCGGGCCCCTGCTGCAACAGCAGTTCCCGGCGGCCCATTTGTTTGTCAAAGGAGAACTTGTATGAAAACCGTGAAATCTTTCAATCTTTTTCAAGCGCGCACCGGCCTGAAGTGGGTGCAACTCACTGCCATTGCGCTCGCCTGTCTGGGGGCGTCGCTGGCTGTGCAGGCACAGTCCATCGTGGTGGCGTCCACCACCTCGACCGAGCAGTCGGGCTTGTTTTCGGTGCTGCTGCCCGAGTTCAGGAAAGCCAGCGGCATCGACGTGAAAGTGGTGGCGCTGGGCACTGGCCAGGCCATCGACATGGGCCGCCGCGGCGATGCCGACGTGCTGTTTGTGCACGACAAGGTGGCCGAGGAAAAAGTGGTGGCCGAGGGCTTTGCCGTCAAGCGCATCGAGGTCATGTACAACGACTTCGTGGTGGTCGGCCCGGCCGCTGATCCGGTCAAGGTCAAGGGCAAGGACGTGGTCGAAGCGCTGAAGAAGATTGCTGCGGCCAATGCCGAATTCATCTCGCGCGGCGACAAGAGCGGCACCCATGCCGCCGAGTTGCGCTTCTGGAAAATGGCGGATCTGGCCGACAAACAGGGCAGCGGCTACAAGGCCTGCGGCTGCGGCATGGGCCCGGCGCTGAACATGGCTTCGAGCACCAACGCCTATGCGCTGACCGACCGCGGCACCTGGCTCAACTTCAAGAACCGGGGTGAGCTGAAAGTGCTGGTCGAAGGCGACCAGCGCCTGTTCAACCAATACGGCGTGATGCTGGTCAACCCGGCCAAACACCCGCATGTCAAGGCGGACGAGGGCCAGAAGTTCATCGATTGGGTGACGGGCGGTGCCGGCCAGGCGGTGATTGCCAGTTACAAGATTGGCGGCGAGCAGCTGTTTTTCCCGAACGCAGCCAAGTAATTTATAAGTCAGGTCTCCTGCGCCTGCAACTCGGCCAATTCAGCCTCGGTAAACACCCTTGACCGGGTGTGAAACGCTTTGCCCTCGGGGCCTTCCAGCGAGAAGGTGCCCCCGTGGCCAATCACGTCGATGATCGGTTGGGTGTGTTTCCAGTACGCGTATTGCGCCTTGCCGATGTAAAACGGGCAGCCGCCAACCTCGCCCAGGTACACGTCGCCCGCACCCATGGTGATTTCGCCGGGCAGGTAGCAGTTGGCCGCGCTGTTGTCGCAGCAGCCACCGGACTGGTGAAACATCAGCTCTGGCCCGTGGATGGTTTTGAGATGGGCGATGAGTTCGAGCGCGGCCGGTGTGGCAATGACTTTTTCAACCATGCTGGGCTCCTTGGGAAAGCGAAATTTGTCGGTGCGCGCAGCGCAACAGCCGGATCGGGCGGCCACCTCATACTGGGGTACCAGAAATCGGTGACCGCCCAATCCGGCTATTGCGCCGAGACGTGGGTGGCGTGAGCCTGTCGATCAGAAGAAGCCCAATTTGCTTTCGCTGTAGCTGTAGCTGACCAGCAGGTTCTTGGTCTGCTGGTAGTGGTCGAGCATCATCTTGTGTGATAGGCCACGGTGTTTTCGTCGATGTTGCTCAAGGCGCCTTCCTGCGCACGCACACAACCGGCGAAGTAGCGGAAGTGGTCGATGGTCAGCGGAATGTCGGCGGCCATGGTTTCACGGATGGGCTTGCCGTTGTTGACGGTTTCGGCGTAGGCCAGCAGTTCGAGGTTGGCTTCCAGCCGGTCGGCCATTCTGAGCAGCACATTGGCGCGGTCGGCGGCGGCGGTCTTGCCCCAGGCGTCGGCGGCCGCGTGGGCGGCATCGAGCGCCAACTCCACGTCTTCAGCCGTCGAGCGCGCGGCCTGGGTGAAGATTTTGCCGGTGCTCGGGGTGATGACATCAAAGTACTGGCCCTTGACCGGGGCCACAAACTTGCCGCCAATGAAGTTGTTGTACTGGGCCTTGAAGGCAATTTTTGCGTCGCTGCTGCCGGGTGCTGCGTAAATCATCGTGAATCCTCTGGGTGTGCTGGGTTGATAAATTTCCCTTGCGGGCAGTGTGATCTATCAAGTCGCGTGCCAGGCATGGTGTTGATCAACATCTTGTTGATTCATAAAGATTTTTTGTTTATCTGGCGGCACCCGTCGGACCCTTGGGCGTGGTGAAGTGTGTCACCTGTCTCAATTTGTGACAACTGGTCCGTCGCGGCTCTATGCACGACGCTTCATATCGCAGGAAATTGCATCAACGGCTTGACCCTGATCTTGCCGCGTCTGCGTGAATGCACTGATTTTCAGGTCTTGACCCAGCGCTTGCTGGCTGATCTGAATCCCGGGCGCAGTGTGGGGTTGGCACCCGAACTGCTGCAACGCCTGAGCCAGCATGCCTGGCCCGGCCACATGTCGCAATCAGCCAAACGGCCGGGTATCAGTCGGCAGACGCGATACCGCAAGCTGGGGGATTGAACGCAGGTCAGCCCATTTGTCGGTTTAGTAACCCGTCAAGCCCGCGTTGCGCAGCAGCACATACAGCGCCGTACCCGCCAGAATGCTCAGCAGCGGATGTTTTTTCCACCACTGCAAGGCCAGCACGACGGCCACCGCCACACCTTCGGCCCACGGGCCTGCGGGATTGGCGCGGGCCTGGCCGACCAGCGTGTGCAAGAGCAGCAGCGTCATGATGGCCAG
>JALNWC010000236.1 GCA_023231075.1 Rhodoferax sp. | reverse complement strand
CTCCGGCAGCGACAAGCCGGGCTGAAATTGAATGCGGTTCATGGCCATGATGCAAGCCTCAAAATTGGAAGATGGGTGCAGATGACGCCCTCACAAGCTCACCAGGTGAGCTTGGCTGAAGATTGTTGCTAATCAGGTTGGTTATTGACTCAGCCGGGGGAAAAAGGCCGAGCTGCTTGGAGATCAGATGTCGGTCTTCAAATGCCCGTCAGCAATCATCTTGGTGACGATGTCGGCATCGCTGAAACTACTGCCAGACAAACCAAGAGCCGTACCAAGCGCATCCTTAGCTGCCGCTACATCAGCACCAGAATAGTTGTCAAGCACGATTTTCTCCGTCGCTGCGAAAGTAGCTCCACCATCGTGGTCCACTGCCAAAGCCAACTTTCCGCCAACCAGTTTGAACTTCAAGTAGGGCGCCAAATCGGTAGCGGTCTCTGTCACGTTGAGCAGATCCCGCAAGTCCAGCGTATCGCCAGTCGAAGGGTCCACCGAGGCAGTCGCCCCATTGGCACTGACATCGAAGTCAGTGATGTGATCAGATGCGGGGGTTCCAACTTGCCCCTGATCGCCCAGCACCCACTTGAAGGTGTCTGCGCCAAGGCCGCCTGTCAGAATGTCGTTGCCCTGCCCTCCTTGCAGCACATCGTTATCGTTGTCACCATTGAGTGAATCGTTCCCTATGCCACCCAAAAGAACATCATTGCCAGTACCGCCAGCTAGGGTATCGTCTCCAGCCCTTCCGTCCATGAAGTCAGCACCAATGCCTCCTGTTAGAGCATCACCCGCCGTAGTTCCATATGCCATGTCATTACCAGCCAGGTAGTCAACCGTTGCCCCCGTTTGCGCTATCGGTGAGGTAACCGCAAGTTCTCCCCCGTTGGTGTCTGGACTTAACCAGTCACGGTCATTACCTGTAGTGACACTCTCCGTATCGAAACCCGGCGCGATGATAGCCGGAGTGTCGGCGTGCGGCAGCACAAACTCGTTCGAGTTGAGAATCTGCACACCAGTTACACCCGTACCATTAACAATATCGATTTCAAACTGACCATTGGCGCTCTGGTCCATCACTACATTCGTAGCGCCAGCTGTCAAATAGAACCTGAAAAGAGTGTTCCCGTCTACCGTGTTCAATTTCTGAACCAGATAGCTGGTGCCCGTAGGCAAACTGTCCCCGGCCAAAGTTAGTGCTGGGTTAGTACCGCCTTTAACCAAGACATCCCAGTGGATGGTCCTGCCTGCCAACAATGTGATGTCACCGTCCTTGGGCCTGATGTCAAATCCACCCAATTGGTTCTGTGGATTCATCTGCCAAGCGGCGCCCGAGCCGTAGATCACAGGTGGGGGTAAATCGTCGTCCACGATCGTGCCCACGCCCTGTGCGTCAGAGATGGTGGCGCTCACCGCTGCGCTCAGGTTGACGTTGAAGTTCTCCGTGAGTTCCTGCACCTGGTCGCTGGTCACGTTGAGCGTGATGGTCTGCGTGGCCACACCAGCCGCAAAGTTCAGGTCACCCGACAGTGCACTGGTGCCCGCCGTGTAGTCGCCCGGCGTGACCGCGCTGGCCGGCGCCACGTCGTAGTGCACCGAAGAGGCCTGGTCCGTCGCGCCCGTCTTGGTCACCGTGAAGGTGATCGTGCCCGCAGATTCGTTGACCGTCACGTCGTCGATCGAGAATGTTGGTGCACCGTCATCATCAACAATGGTGCCGGTGGCCGGGCCACCCGTCGAGGACAGCGCAACGCTGTTGCTGCTGGCAGCGGTGATGGTGGCAACTACCGTCTCGTTGCCTTCGAAGGTGCTGTCGGCCGTCGGATCGACGGTGACGCTGGCCGTCGTGCTGCCCGCCGGGATGGTCACCGTGCCGGTGACCGTCGAGCCGGTGTAGTCGGTGCCGTTGGCCGCCGTACCGCGGAGCGTGTAGTTCACCGTCGTGGCAAAGGCGCTGGGGTTGCTCAGCGTGAAGGTGTAGACCAGGTTGGGTGTGCCGTCCTCGGCAACGCTGGCCGGTTCCACCGATACCGAGACCGTCGGCTGGTCGTTGTCCACGATGGTGGTGTCAATATTGCTGGCATTCTCATCCACCTGCACCGACTCAAAATTACCGCCAGTTGCGTTGAGGATTTCCACCTTGAAGACTTCATCACCCTCAAAGCTTGTGTCGGTGATGGTTGGAATATCGAAATTAACGCTCGAAGCCCCGGCCGGAATGGTGACCGATGCAACGCCATTAAAGTCAGTCCCATCCACCGCCACGCCAGAATAAGCCAGATTGACCACAACATCGGTTTCGCCGGGGGCGCTCAGGGTCAGGGTGTAAGAAGCAATGCTTCCCTCATCCACACTGGCAACGCCAGATATACCGACTGTCGTGACGTCGCCGTCGTCCACAATCGTGGCCGTGGCACTGGCACCCTCGATGGACAGGTTCTCGAAGTTGCCGTTATCCGTCAGGCTCACACTGTTGACGGTGCCGGTGACGGTGGTGGCGCCCTGCACGTAGTTTTCATCCGCGCGACTGTCAACCGTGACATCGGTAAACAGGCTGCCGGCGGCAATTGTCACGGTTTGTGCAACGCCACCAATGGTCACGTTCAGGATCAGATCAGTTTGCGGAGGCGCATTAACACTGAAGCGGAAAGTGACCTCGGTACCTTCGATGACATTGTTCACGTCACCTTCGAGCACACTGACCCCCACCGAGACGGGCGTGGTGTCGATGGTGTCGTTGACAACCGTGATGACATCGGCATCATTGACCGTGATGCTGGTGAAGTCACCACCCTGCACCGTATCCACTGTGGTCTGGAGCGTTTCGCCGTCCAAATAGACGTCATCACCCTGCACCGGCACCAGTACCGAGCCGGTGGTTGAACCAGCAGGTATGACGATGACCGCACCGTTGCTCAAGGTCACGGTCATGTCGGTTGTGGTGGGGTCGCCCAAGGTGACGGTATAAGTAACGCCCGGACTGCCTTCAAGCACGACAGGGTCAGCGGAGAGCACCATGGTCGTTGTGGTGAGGGTTTCCGGGTTCGACTGCAGATCAGGCGGCACGTCAGGCGCGGTGTAGGTGTAGTTGTAAGAAAGCGGCTCAACGCCTTCGGTGATGCGCAACAACTGCACAAAGCTGATGCCGCCGTCGGCACCAGCACCGCCACCCAGACCGGCCGCGGTGGCTTCAAGTTCGGTGCTCAGGTCGGCGCCGCGCTCCAGGGCTTGCAAAATGGTGTCGGCCGCGGCGGCTGGGGCGCCGACTGCGCTGTCTTGCGCGGTGGGGCGCTGGTCGGATTCCGACACGTTTTCATCCAGGCGCAGCACTTGGTTGGGGGCCACGGCCAGCAGGCTGCCGTCGTCCATGAGAAGTTCAACACGCACATCGCCCACGGGGCGGATGGTTTCGCCCTTTTGCAGGACGTCTCCGGCCTTGAGCTCGCGGCTGACGCCTTGCTCGTTGACTGCAAAGGCTTTACCAGTGCCGGTGATGGCGGCGACAGTAGCAATTTGGGTCATGATAATCTCCAGTTAAGAAATTGGGTCTGAGCAAAATGCGCTCAGGGTATGAAACCGTATGAGCCGCAGAATAAGCCGATCAAAACCGCTTGCCTATTGGACTTAGGTACAGATTTGAAGATAAATGACCAGGGTTTACCGGGGTACTTCAGTCCTTAACCATGGATTGCCAGGCTTCGCTCGCGATGACGGTTCATGGTCGTGTGCGGGTGTTGATGGCGCGTGATCGCGCCGTTGAAAGCTGGCTTGCACATGGTCCCCCTTGGAGGCATATTCAGAGGTAGGCCACCGGCACCGCTGTGACGCTTTGCGACAGCGGGATGTCGCGCTCCACCAGGCAAAGCACCGCGCCTGGTCCAATGGTCCTGCCCAACTTGTCGAGCACGGCAAACTGGCGCCTGGCGTTTTGTGAAGGTGACGCCGTTTTTTTGATCTCTACCGGGTACAGGGTGTCGCCAGACTCGATCAGCAGGTCCACCTCCTGCTGGTCGGTGTCACGGTAAAAATAGAGGTTGGCCTCGAGCCCGTTGTGCCAATAGCTCTTGATGATTTCACTAACCACCCAGGTCTCCAGCATCGCGCCCGATATGCTGCCCGCTTCCAGCGACGCCGCGTCGGGCCATTTGGTCAGATATGCCGCCAGGCCGGTATCCAGAAAATAAAGCTTCGGCGTTTTGACCATGCGCTTGGTCAAGTTGGTGTGATACGGCGGCAGCAAAAACACCAGGCCCGAAGTCTCCAGCACCGACAACCAGGCTTTGGCGGTCTTGTTGTCAATGTCGACATCGCGCGCCAGGTTGGCGTAATTGAGCAACTGCCCGGTTCTGGCCGCCACTGCCGCCAGAAAACGGTTAAACGCCAGTTGGTCTGAAACCTTCAGCACATCCTGCACATCGCGCTGAATGTAGGTCTGGATGTAGGAGCGGTAAAACACATCCCGCGTTTTGGCCCCTTGCGCAACAAGCCGGGGGAACGAACCCAGCCAGATTTGCCGAAAAACGGTCATCAGCGGCTTGGGTGCGTGGGCACTGGCGGCACGGGCGGCGGCGATCCACGGCGCAGTGGGCACAAAAGGGCGCGACAAAGCAGCGCGCCCATCCAGCTCCGCTTGTGACAGTCCGAGCAAATCCACAATGGCCACTCGCCCGGCCAGGCTCTCGGTGATGCCGCGCATCAGCTGGAACTTTTGCGACCCCGTCAGCCAAAACAAGCCGTTGCGCTTGTCCCGGTCCACCATGATCTTGATGGCGCTGAACAGCTCTGGCGCGTACTGGACCTCGTCAATGATCAGCGGCGGCGGCCAGGTTTGCAAAAAAAGCGCCGGGTCGCGCCGGGCCAATGCGCGCGCATCCATGTCGTCCAGCGTCACGTAAGCCCGCGGCGCCTGCGCGCCCTCTTTGGCGCAGATTTCAAGCAAGGTGGTTTTCCCCACCTGCCGAGGGCCCGTCAGCATCAAGACAGGAAAACTGTCACTGATGCTGTGAATGGTTTTTGAGAGGGTGCGCGGATACATTTATTTCGTTTATATTGGAAT
>JALNWC010000235.1 GCA_023231075.1 Rhodoferax sp. | reverse complement strand
GTTGCAGATTGCCAACGCGCAGCATGGTGTGCAGCAGTCGCATGGTTTGGGTTCCTTAAAGTAAGGTGCGCCTTGATCTGGCAGACAATCATCAAGGCAATTGTTCATCACGGAGTCAACATGACCCAGTTCACGAAAGTCATTTTATTTACGGACAGCGACGGTTATGCGCGCTTCAGGGAAGAATCGCTCGCCCTCGACCAAGGCTCGCCGCAGTCGGCCTTGTCGGCCTTGATGCCGTCGGGCGGGTACCAGCTGCGCGCCAGCCCGGTGGGCTTTCGCAGCACGTTCCATTGCACCACCGACCCGCAATGGGTGTTTATTTTGGCGGGGCAGATGGAAATTGGTTTGCAGGACGGCAGCTCTCGCATTTTCAAACCGGGCCAGCATTTTTACTCGGCCGACCTGTTGCCGGCAGGCCAGGTGTTTGATGCCCGGCGCCACGGCCACTGGAGCCGTCAGCTGGGGCCGGAGCCCCTGCAAACCCTGTTTGTGCGCGGCTGACTTTCATGGCGACCATGCCATCCCGAAGCATGAAAGAAGGCTGTCATTGCGGACTTGATCCGCAATCCATGGCTCCGAATTCATGGATGCCGGATCGAGTCCGGCATGACATGCGTGTTTTTTCACGTTAAGTAAAGCCGAAAAATTTAGCGGCCAGACTGACCGCGGGTGCCGCTGGCGTTGCGCGGGCGATTGCCGCCTGGCCGGTCGGCACCCCCGTTGGGGCGGCCGCCGCCGCCAAAACCACCGCCACCACCACCGGCGTTGCGGTTAGCGCCACCAAAACCGCCGCGACGTGGGCCGCGATCGGTCATGATGTCGACGCTGGTGCGCATCGGATCGGGCTGACCCCCTGCGCCTGAGCGCGAAGCACCGGAACCGGCCTCCACCGGGCCGCCATAACCGCCGCCATTGCCGCCACCGTAACCGCGGGCCTGACGTTGACCCGGACCGCGCACGGCCTGCTCAGCTGCACTCAGGTGGCTGCGCGGTTCGGCTTCACGGCCCCCGCCGGTGTTGTCATAATTGCCGTCATTGGTTTTTCGGCCTTCGCCATCAACACCGGCGCCCGCTGCGCTGCCGCGGCCGCCACGGCTGCCGCCGCGACCCGCCGGGGCCGGGCCCCGGCCGCCGCCGCCGTTGTTGTTGCCGCGCGCTGCGCCCGGGCCTTTGCTTTCGCGCACACGGGTGAGCATTTCGGTGCGGGCCGCCTTGGCAGCAGCCTGCATCACGTCGCGGCTCGGGGGTTTGCCGGCACCACCCCAGATGGTCTGGCGGCCCATGGCGATGGGCTCGGCCTTTTCACCCGCCTCAGGCATGAACTCGGGAATGATTTGTACCGGAATGTCCTGCTTGGTGTAACGCTCAATGGCTTGCATGAAGCCTTCTTCGTCCAGGCTCACCAGGTTGACGGCCATGCCGTCAGAACCGGCACGGCCGGTGCGGCCAATGCGGTGCACGTAGTCTTCGGTCACATTGGGAATATCGTAGTTCACCACATGGGGCAGGTCGTCGATGTCGATGCCGCGCGCGGCAATGTCGGTGGCCACCAGCGCGCGCATGTCGCCGCTTTTGAAGCCCGCCAGTGCCTGAGTGCGGGCCGATTGGCTCTTGTTGCCGTGCAGCGCCATGGCCGTGATGCCATTTTTCTCCAGGAACTCGGCCACGTTGTTGGCGCCAAACTTGGTGCGGGTGAAGACCAGCACCTGGCTCCAGTTTTTTTCCTGGATGATGTGCGCCAGCAGCGCTTTTTTCTTGCCGCGACCGACGGGGTGAATCAATTGCGTGATGCGCTGCACCGTGGTGTTGCGCGGTGTCACCTGCACGCTTTGCGGGTCTTTGAGCAGGGTGGCGGCGAGCTCGCGGATTTCGTCGCTGAAGGTGGCCGAGAACAGCAGGCTCTGCTTGGCCTTGGGTACGGCGGCCAGCACTTTTTTGACGTCATGGATGAATCCCATGTCGAGCATGCGGTCGGCTTCGTCAAGCACCAGCATTTGCACCTGGCTCAGGTCGACCATGCCTTGCTGCATCAGGTCGAGCAGGCGCCCGGGGGTGGCCACCAGAATGTCCACGCCTTTTTTCAGGCGGCTGATTTGCGGGTTCATGCCGACACCGCCAAAAATGGCGACCGAGGTCAATTCCAGGTATTTGCCGTAGGTTTGTACCGATTCTTCGACCTGGGCGGCCAGTTCGCGGGTGGGCGTGAGCACCAGGGCGCGCGCGGCAATGCCCCCAAACTTGTTGCGCGGGGCAACGGCTGCACTCAGCTTGTGGAGCATGGGCAGCACGAACGCGGCCGTTTTGCCGGTACCGGTCTGGGCGCCGCCGAGCAGGTCGTGGCCTTCGAGTACGACCGGAATGGCCTGTGCCTGAATGGGCGTGGGAGTTTCGTAGCCTTGCTCAAGCACGGCCTTGATGATGGCCGGAGCCAGATTTAGTTCTTCAAATTTCATTTAGAGGTGCACCCCATCCAGGGCGCCAGGGCATCGGCCTGTTCTGGCGCGGTTAGCGACAGTTCAGTCAAAGGCAGATGGGATCAAAAATGGAACCGCGGTGTCCTACCTGGGTTCCCAGCAAGGTGCTGGTCTTGCAGGCAACTGAAGCTCCACAAGCACGCGTATTGTCGCATGCTCTGGCAGCGAGCTGTTTTGGGTCTGTTATTCAGGCTTTGACGGCCCGGGACATCCGGTTAAATGGCTGCAAGCTACCGCGTGGCAGGCGGCCTGCCTGAGTGCGCCGATAATGCTGCTTTTATCCCTTTCGTGAACGCAATAGACCCATGGCTCAATACGTATTTTCAATGAACCGCGTCGGCAAGATCGTGCCGCCCAAGCGGCACATTCTGAAAGACATTTCTCTTAGTTTCTTCCCTGGCGCCAAGATCGGCGTGCTCGGCACCAACGGGTCCGGCAAATCAACCCTGCTCAGGATCATGGCGGGTCTGGACAAGGAAATTGAGGGCGAAGCCATCCCGATGCCGGGCCTGAACATCGGCTACCTGCCGCAGGAACCGCAACTCGATCCTGATAAAACCGTGCGCGAAACCGTGGAAGAAGCCATGGGCAAGGTGATGACGGCCAAGGCCCGCCTCGAAGAGGTTTACATCGCCTACGGCGACGAAAACGCCGACTTCGACAAGCTCGCTGCCGAGCAGGCGGAGCTGGAGGCCATCATTGCCACCTCGGGCACCGACTCCGAACACCAGCTCGAAATTGCTGCCGACGCGCTGCGCCTGCCGCCGTGGGACGCCCGGGTGGGCGTGTTGTCGGGCGGTGAGAAGCGCCGCGTGGCGCTGTGCCGCCTGCTGCTGGAGCACCCCGACATGCTGCTGCTCGACGAGCCGACCAACCACCTGGACGCCGAATCGGTGGACTGGCTCGAGCAATTCCTGCAGCGCTACAGCGGCACCGTGGTGGCCATCACCCACGACCGTTACTTCCTGGACAATGCCGCCGAGTGGATTCTTGAGCTCGACCGTGGCAACGGCATTCCGTACAAGGGCAACTACAGCTCGTGGATGGAACAAAAGCAGGCGCGTCTGGAGCAGGAGCAAAAGGGCGAAGAGTCCCGCGCCAAAGCCCTCAAGAAAGAGCTTGAGTGGTCGCGCCAGAACCCCAAGGCGCGCCAGGCCAAGAGCAAGGCCCGCCTGGCCCGCTTCGAAGAATTGTCCGACTTCGAATACCAGAAACGCAACGAAACCAACGAGATCTTCATTCCTGTGGCCGACCGCCTGGGCAACGAAGTCATCGAGTTCGTCAACGTCAGCAAGTCTTTTGGCGAGCGCCTGCTGATCGACAAGCTGAGCTTCAAGGTGCCCGCCGGTGCCATCGTCGGCATCATCGGCCCCAATGGCGCGGGCAAGTCGACGCTGTTTCGCATGATCGCCGGCAAGGAAAAACCCGACAGCGGCGAAGTCAAGATCGGCGCCACCGTCAAGATGGCCTTTGTCGACCAGAATCGCGATGACCTCAGCAATGAAAAAACGGTCTGGGAAGACGTGTCGGGCGGGCTCGACATGCTCAACATCGGCAAGTTCACCATGGCCAGCCGGGCCTATTGCGGCCGTTTCAACTTCAATGGCGCCGACCAGCAAAAGCGTGTCGGCACGCTCTCGGGTGGCGAGCGCGGGCGCCTGCACCTGGCCAAAACGCTGATTGCCGGCGGCAACGTGCTGATGCTCGACGAGCCGTCCAACGACCTCGATGTGGAAACCTTGCGCGCGCTTGAAGACGCCTTGCTGGAATTTGCCGGCTCGGTCATGGTGATCAGCCACGACCGCTGGTTTCTGGACCGCATTGCCACCCACATCCTGGCCTGCGAAGGCGACAGCCAGTGGTGCTTCTTTGACGGCAACTACCAGGAATATGAAGCGGACAAGAAAAAGCGTCTGGGCGAAGAGGGCGCGCGGCCGCACCGCATGCGTTACAAGGCTTTGCGTTAACAAGCCAGGAAGCGAGTACCCAAGTGACTGCAGCCCATCGATCCGAGCCGTACCTCACGCTGTTTCGCGCTGCACTGGGGCAGTCGGCGCGCGATGGCGAGACCTTGTCGCGTCAGGTGTTGCTGGCGGCGCGTCGATCGCTTGAGCAGGAATTCAACCGGGTCGCAGGGCCACTCGAGCGCAGCCACTTGGGCCTGTGCCTCAAGCTGCTCGATGAAAAGGCGGCGCTCCTGTGTGCCGGGTTTCCCGCCTTGTTGCGTCAGGCCATTCAGGACAAGGCGAGCGCCAGCTCCCAGTTTGGCGAGCTGGCAATGGGCGAGTTGAGCCACAGCCAACTCGAATGCATGGACGAGAACCAGGTGCAGGAACGGCTTGAGCTGGCGCGGGTCTTGCGGTTGGTCCAGGGCGGCGCACAGCCGTCCCTGAGTGCACTCAACGCCTTCCTGAGTGCCTTGTTGAGCCTGGGCCATGTCAAGCCCGAGCGCAACCCCTTGCGACCGCAAATTTACCTGAGCGTGTTGCAGGATGCGATGCTGCAGGCAGGCCTGCCTGTCCAGGTGCGAATCACCTGGCTGCAGCACCTGGCCGTGCCCCTCGGTGAGGCGCTGAATGC
>JALNWC010000234.1 GCA_023231075.1 Rhodoferax sp. | reverse complement strand
CGCACCTCGCCGGACTGCACCGCGTCGATGGCCTTTTGGGTGATGCTCTTGCCCGTCGGGTCGGCGTCGCTGACCTTGCTCATGGCGACAAACCACTGGTCGGTCAACATCGGCTCGATGACCTGGCCGGTGCGGGCGCAGCGCGGCACCATCAGTTTGTGCTTCTTGATCTCGACCATCAGATCCAAAGCCTGCAGGTCCTTGACGATCTGTTTGCGCGCGGCAAAACGGTCCAGCCCCAAGTACGCCGCGGGCGCCTGGTCGTTGATCTTGGCGTCCAGCGTCAGCACGCAAATCATCGGCAGCTTGTGGCGCTGGCCGACCGCGTAGTCGTTCTGGTCATGCGCCGGCGTCACTTTGACCACGCCGGTGCCAAAAGCCTTGTCGACATAGTCGTCGGCAATGATCGGGATGCTGCGCCAAGCCGCAGGCGACTCACCGGACAGCGGCAGCGTGACCTGTTTGCCGATCAGGTGGGCGTAGCGTTCGTCTTCCGGGTGCACCATGGCGGCCACGTCGCCGAGCAGGGTCTCGGGGCGGGTCGTGGCCACGACCAGGCCCCGGGCCAGCTCACCGTTGACGAGTTGCGGGCCGTCGGCAAACGGGTACAGGATGTGCCACAGGCTGCCGTCTTCCTCTTCGCTTTCCACCTCCAGGTCCGACACGGCGCTCATCAGCACCGGGTCCCAGTTGACCAGGCGCTTGCCACGGTAGATCAGGCCCTGCTCGTACAGGCGCACAAAGGTTTCGGTCACGGTTTTGGACAGCTTGGGGTCCATGGTGAAGTACTCGCGGCTCCAGTCCACGCTGTCGCCCATGCGGCGCATTTGGGTGGTGATGGTGTCTCCACTCTTAGCTTTCCATTCCCAGACCTTGGCGACAAAATTCTTGCGCGCCTCGGCCGGGGTTGGCCCCATGTCGTGGCGGCTGATGCCCTGCGCCTGCAACTGGCGCTCGACCACGATTTGCGTGGCAATGCCGGCGTGGTCGGTGCCCGGAATCCAGGCGGTGTTGAAGCCCCGCATGCGGTGGTAGCGCGTCAGGCTGTCCATGATGGTCTGGTTGAACGCATGGCCCATGTGCAGGGTGCCGGTCACGTTGGGCGGCGGCAGCTGGATGCTGAAGTTGTCACCGCGCGCAGCAGCCTCGGCACTGGCTTGGCCAGTTCCCCGGGCGCCGGCGATGCCGTAACCGCGCTTCTCCCACTCGGGCCCCCAATGCGCTTCCAGCGCAGCGGGCTCGAAGGATTTGGACAGGCTGTTCAGGCCGGGTTGCTCGTTGGTGTTGGTCATGGTGGCTTAGGTGTTCTTTGCATCAAGGACGGTTGTGGCTTTGATGCAATCAGCCGGAATGGCTGGTGTGGAGGCTGAAAGGCATGCATTTTATTCGACTCCGCCTGTGGCGCCGAGCCGCCAGAGCGACCGTGCAAGCCGTCAACAAGACCCTGTGTCGACGCAAATTACAATTACTCATCGTATTGAGTAAAATATCTCAATACATTGAGTAATTTAGCAAATGGACATCCGCCGCGCTGCCTTGACCCCTTTTTTCGCTCGCCTGCAAGAGCCTCGCCGCTTCCTGCAGGTCCTCGCAGGGCCCCGTCAGGTGGGCAAAACGACGCTGGTGCGGCAGGCCTTGTCGATGCTGGCCAATGTGCCTGGCAAGGTCATCGCCCAGCACAGCGTCAGTGCCGATAACCCGGGTCTGGTGGGGGGCAGTTGGCTCAAGATCCAATGGGAAACAGCGCGCGCGCTGGCCACCCAGGCGGGGTGCTGCATTCTGGTGCTGGACGAAGTCCAAAAATTACCCGGCTGGACCGAAGAGGTCAAGCGCCTGTGGGACGAAGACACGCACCTGGGGCGCGATGTCCGGGTGGTCGTTCTTGGCTCTGCGCCCTTGCTGATCTCGCGCGGCTTGACCGAAAGCATGGCCGGACGTTTTGAGATGACGCGCATGGGGCACTGGACCTTTTTGGAAATGCAACAAGCCTTTGGCTTCACGCTGGACCAGTTTATTTACTTTGGCGGTTATCCCGGCGCGGCAAGCCTGGTAGGCGATGCCGCGCGCTGGGCCGCGTATGTGCGCGATGCGCTGATTGAAACCACGATCAGCAAAGACGTCTTGATGATGAGTCCGGTGCAAAAGCCGGCCTTGTTGCGCCGGGTGTTTGACCTGGCTTGTCGCTACAGCGGGCAAGAGTTGAGTTACCAAAAAATGTTGGGTCAACTTGAGGGCGCAGGCAACACCACCACGCTGGCCCACTATCTCGAATTGCTTGAAGGGGCGGGCATGGTGTGCGGACTGCAAAAGTATTCTGGTCAAGCGGTACGCCAGCGTGGCTCCAGCCCGAAACTGCAGGTTTTCAACACCGCACTGATGGGGGTGAATGCGATGTTTGAGGGGTTTGGCATCGATGACTTGCGCGCCACACCCGAGCTCTGGGGGCGCATGACGGAAAGTGCTGTGGGTGCCGAGTTGCTGGCGCGCCATCTGGAGCACAGCAGCACGCAGCCCCTGATTCACTACTGGCGCGACGGTAGCAACGAGGTCGATTACGTGCTGCGCCACCGGGGGGAGTTGTTTGCTTTCGAGGTGAAAAGCGGGCAAAACCCTGGCAATGTGAAAGGACTGGATGCCTTTTGCAAGCTCAATCCAACTTGTCGACCCCTGGTGCTGGGCACAGGGGGTTTGCCCCTGCAAACCTGGTTTGAGGCCGCCTGAGGCCAGGCCCATCCCGCGCCAGCCTGGCGCCGAACTGTTGGCTTACGCCACGGGCATGCGCATCAGGTGGTCAAACGCGCCCAGGGCCGCCTTGGCGCCATCACCAGCGGCGATGATGATCTGCTTGAACGGCACGGTGGTGGCGTCGCCGGCGGCAAACACCCCCGGCAGCGAGGTCTGGCCGCGCGCGTCGACCACGATTTCGCCGTGCTTTGAGAGTTCCAGCGTGCCCTTGAGCCATTCGGTGTTGGGCACCAGGCCGATTTGCACAAAGACACCTTGCAGCGGCACCAGGTGCTCGGTGTTGCTGGCGCGGTCTTTGTAGCGCAGGCCGTTGACCTTGCCGTCGGCACCGGTGATCTCGGTGGTTTGGGCGCGGGTATGGACTGTCACATTGGGCAGGCTGTGCAGCTTTTTGACCAGCACCGCGTCGGCCTTGAGTTCAGGCATGAACTCGATCACGGTGACCTGTTTGACCACGCCTGCGAGGTCGATGGCGGCCTCGATGCCGGAGTTGCCACCGCCGATCACCGCCACGTCCTTGCCCTTGAACAGAGGCCCGTCGCAGTGCGGGCAGTAGGCCACACCCTTGTTTTTGTACTCCTGCTCGCCGGGCACATTGACATTGCGCCAGCGCGCACCGGTGCTCAGAATCACGGCCTTGCTCTTCAGGCTACCGCCATTGGCCAACTGGATTTCGATCAGGCCATGCGGCTGGGCGGCCGGGATCAGCTTGTCGGCGCGCTGCAAGTTCATGATCTCGACCTCGTAAGCGCGCACATGGGCTTCGAGTGCCGCGGCAAATTTGGGGCCGTCGGTTGCCAGCACCGAGACATAGTTCTCGATGGCCATGGTGTCATTGACCTGGCCGCCAAAACGCTCGGCGACAATGCCGGTGCGAATGCCTTTGCGCGCGGCGTACACCGCAGCGGCGGCACCCGCCGGGCCACCGCCCACAATCAACACGTCATACGGCGCCCGTGCGCTCAGTTTGGCGGCGTCGCGGGCCGCTGCGCCGGTGTCAAGCTTGGCCACAACTTCTTCCAGCAAGAGGCGGCCCGAGTGGAACATCTGGCCATTCAAAAACACCATCGGCACCGCCATCACCTGGCGCGCATTGACTTCGTCCTGGAAGGCGCCGCCTTCGATGATCACGGTCTTGACCTTGGGATTGAGCACGGCCATGAGCGCGAGCGCCTGCACCACGTCGGGGCAGTTGTGGCAGCTCAGCGACATGTAGACCTCAAAATTGAAGTCGCCATCCAAAGCCTTGATCTGCTCGATCAGGTCCGGCTCGACCTTGGGCGGGTGGCCGCCGGTCCACAACAGCGCCAGCACCAGCGAGGTGAATTCATGACCCAGCGGCAGGCCGGCAAAGCGCAGACTGCTGGTGCTGCCGATGCGCTGCAGGCTGAACGACGGCTTGCGTGCGTCATGGCCGTCGACTTTGAGCGTGATCTTGTCGCTGCGCAGGCCCTGGATGGTCTGCAGCAGCGAAAGCATGTCGCGGGCGTTCTCGGAGTCGTCTAACGAAGCCACGATCTCGAAAGGCTGTTGCACGCGCTCCAGGTAAGCGCCCAGTTGTGTCTTGAGGGATTCGTCCAACATATCTTTCGTTCTTTCGTACTATTTAAGCGACTTTGAGAACCGGCCTCAACCAAATGAATGGGCGGGTGAGGCCAGAAACGAACTGGCGAACCTCTTGAGTCCGCCAGAAGTGTTGCCAGGGGCTGAGCCGGGGTCATGCCCGGCTCAGCTGAAACTGCGTTTCTTAGATTTTGCCGACCAGGTCGATCGACGGGGCAATGGTCTTGGCGCCGTCGTTCCACCTGGCGGGGCAAACTTCACTGGGGTGCGCCGCCACGTACTGGGCTGCGTGCAGCTTGCGCAGGGTTTCCTTGACGTCGCGGGCAATCGCGTTGTCGTGCACTTCCATGGTCTTGATGATGCCGTCCGGGTTGATCACGAAGGTGCCGCGCAGTGCCAGGCCTTCTTCGGGGATGTGCACACCAAAGGCGTTGGTCAAGGTGTGGGTCGGGTCGCCCACCAGCGGGAACCTGGCCTTGCCCACGGCGGGCGAGGTCTCGTGCCAGACCTTGTGCGAGAAATGGGTGTCGGTGGTCACCACATAGACTTCCGCGCCGACCTTCTGGAACTCGGCGTAGTGGTCGGCCGCGTCTTCGACTTCGGTGGGGCAGTTGAAGGTGAAGGCAGCCGGCATGAAGATCACGACCGACCACTTGCCCTTCATGCTTTCGTTGCTGACTTCAACGAATTTGCCGTTGTGGAAAGCTTGGGTTTTGAATTCGGGAACTTGCGTGTTGATCAGGGACATAGGGACTCCAGATGAGGTTGAAAAGGGAACAAGGTGTCGGT
>JALNWC010000233.1 GCA_023231075.1 Rhodoferax sp. | reverse complement strand
TGTGCTGTTGACTTTGGTGGCCTGCGGCTCCAGAAGCATCAACCGCGCGCCGGTGGAGGAGCGGGGGACCCGTGCGGGTGAAACTGCCGGTGTCGTGGCGGTCGTCAAACCGCCCCAGGGCTTCGAGAACGCGGGCAAACCGGGCTACTACACGGTCAAGCCGGGGGATACCCTGACACGCATTGCCCTCGAAAACGGCCAAAGCCCGCGCGACATTGCAGCCTGGAGCCAGGTTGAAAATCCCAACCGCATTGAAGTAGGTCAGGTCTTGCGGGTGGTACCGCCTGTGGGCCAGGAGGTGCAGGTGCAACCCGTGTCCAGGCCCACGGTAAGTGCCGCTAGCCTGACCCAGCCAGCGTCTGCAGCCCCTTCGGCCGCCGCATCAACGACGGCTGGCAGCGAAACCCGTCCTGCACCAGCAACAGCCACAGAGTCGGAAATCAGCTGGATCTGGCCCACCAACGGGCCGGTGCTGGCCGGTTTTGACGATGTCAAGAACAAGGGCTTGGACATTGGCGGTGTCGCCGGGGAACCCGTGCTGGCGGCTGCGGATGGCCGCGTGGTCTATGTCGGTGCCGGTTTGCGCGGTTATGGCAACCTCATCATTCTGAAGCACAACAACGTTTATTTGACGGCCTATGCCCACAACCAGACCCTGCTGGTCAAGGAAGACCAGTCGGTGCTCAAAGGGCAAAAAATTGCCGAGATGGGTCACAGTGATGCGGATCGTGTCAAGTTGCATTTTGAGGTGCGTCGCCAGGGCAAGCCGGTGGATCCCGCCAAGTATTTGCCTGCCCGCTAAAGTCTCCCTCCCATGCCCGGCAGCCAGTCCGGGCGACACCGCGAGTTGAAATGAATGATTGAACCGACTGATCCCACGGCCGTCAAACCGGCCGTGCCTGCCGACTGGCTGTATGTGGAATCGCTGGACCTGGAGGGACAGGGGGTGGCCCACAAAGCCGACGGCAAAGTGGTGTTCATTGAAGGCGCGCTGCCGTTTGAATATGTCAGCGCCAATATCAACCGCACCAAGAACAACTGGGAGCGCGGCATGCTCACGGCCGTGCACCGGGAGTCTTCCCAACGGGTGGATCCTCATTGCCCGCACTTTGGTTTGCACCAGGGTTCCTGTGGCGGTTGCAAGATGCAGCACCTGCATGTGAGTGCGCAGGTCGCCGTCAAGCAACGCGCGCTGGAAGACAATTTATGGCATTTGGGCAAGATCAGGCCCGAGACCATTTTCCGGCCGATTGAAGGCCCGGCCTGGGGCTACCGCTACCGGGCCCGTTTGTCGGTGCGTTACGTGCGCAAAAAAGGCACGGTGCTGGTGGGGTTTCACGAACGCAAGAGCCGTTATGTGGCCGACATGCAGGTCTGCCCGGTGTTGCCACCGCAAGTGGATGCCTTGTTGATGCCTTTGCGTGCGCTGATAGCCTCGCTTGACGCGGCAGAGACCTGTCCGCAAATCGAATTGGCGTGCGGCGACAGCGTCACGGCTTTGGTGTTGCGTCACCTGGAACCGTTAAGCGACGCTGATTTGACCCGTCTGCGCGACTTTGCCCGCCAGCATGCAGGTGTGCAGTGGTGGTTGCAGTCCAAGGGGCCGGAAACCGTGTGCCTGCTGGACGAAGGCGGCGAGGTGCTGAGTTACGCCTTGCCCGAGTTTGGCATCACCATGCCGTTCAAGCCGACCGACTTCACCCAGGTCAATCCGCAGATCAACCGGGTGCTGGTGTCGCGTGCCTTGCGCCTGCTGGATGCGCAGGCCGATGAGCGCGTGATTGACTGGTTTTGCGGTCTGGGGAATTTCACCTTGCCTTTGGCCACCCAGGCGCGCGAAGTATTGGGGATCGAGGGCAGTGCAGCTCTGGTGGCCCGCGCGCGCGAAAATTACCTGAAAAACAAGGATTCAGCCCAACCCGGGAAGGTCCTGGCTGCGACTGAATTTGGTGCCAGAAATTTGTTTGACATGACGCCTGAGCAGCTCATTGCAGATGGCATTGCCGACAAATGGCTGGTCGATCCACCGCGTGAAGGCGCCTTTGCCCTGGCACGTTCGCTGGCCAGTTTGCATCAGCAAAAGTTGGGCCTGTCAGAGGAGCCCGCCACGCCTGGGGCCAACGCCTGGCAGCCGCCCAAACGCATTGTCTACGTGAGTTGCAATCCGTCAACGCTGGCCCGGGATGCGGGCTTGCTGGTGCATCAGGCGGGCTACCGCTGCAGCGGTGCCGGCATGGTCAACATGTTTCCCCACACCGCCCACGTTGAGAGCATGGCTGTTTTCGACCTGATTGATTGAGCCGCCGACCGGAGCGTGCCCATGAAAAAAGGCTCCGCGGAGCCTTTTTTCGGGTGTCGGAAAGGCTTATTCGCGTTCGCCGCCAAAAATGCCCAGCAGCAGCAACAGGCTCTGGAACACGTTGACGATGTCCAGGTAAAGCGCCAGCGTGGCGCTGATGTAGTTGGTTTCGCCGCCGTCGACAATGCGTTTCAGGTCATACAGCATGTAGGCACTGAAGACGCCAATGGCGGCCACCGAAATGGCCATCATGCCGGCGGTCGAACCCACGAACACGTTGATGACGCCGCCCACCACGATCGCCAGTGCGCCGACAAACAGCCATTTGCCCATGCCCGAGAGGTCGCGCTTGATGACGCTGGACAGGCTGGCCATGACAAAAAAGACACCGGCGGTGCCGCCAAAGGCCGTCATGATCAGGTCGGGGCCATTTTTGAAGCCCAGCACCATGGCAATCATGCGTGACAGCATGAGGCCCATGAAGAAGGTGAAGCCCAGCAATACCGGGACACCGGCGGCAGAGTTCTTGGTCTTTTCGATTGCGTACATGAAGCCAAAAGCGCCACCTAAAAATACCACCAGGCCCATGCCGCCACCCAGTGCCTGGGTGATGCCTGTGGCCACACCCAGCCAGGCGCCCAGCACGGTCGGAATCAGGCTCAAGGCCAGCAACCAGTAGGTGTTGCGCAGTACCTTGTTGCGCTCTTGCGCCGTGGCGCCAAAGCCATGGCTACGTTCGATGGAATGGACGTTGTCAGTCATGTTCAAGTTCCTTGCTTGGGTTGTTGGGAAAACAGCGCCAATTTTACGGGTCGCTGATTTCCCGGTACATCGGGCACAGCCGGCTTCCTACTTTTCTTGAGGATACTTTAACCCGTAACGTGGGCAAATGAGCGGCCAGGCCGCGTTATGCTGGTTCAACTTTTTTACAGGTGAACCCCATGAAGACCAAACCCGCACTGGAACTGTCAGACATCAAACGCATCGCCGCTGCGGCCGAGGCAGAAGCGCTGCAAAACAATTGGGCGGTGACGATCGCTGTGGTGGACGACGGTGGCCATCTGCTCTGGTTGCAGCGTCTGGATGGCGCAGCAGCCCTTTCAGCGCACATTGCACCCGCCAAGGCGCACACGGCGGCGTTGGGGCGTCGCGAAAGCAAAGCTTATGAAGATGTGATCAACGGTGGCCGAAGCTCTTTTCTGAGCGTGCCTGCCATTGGCGGCATGCTTGAGGGTGGCGTGCCGATCATGAAGGACGGCGTCTGTCTGGGTGCGGTGGGTGTCAGTGGTGTGAAGTCCACGGAAGATGCCCAAATTGCCCGTGCCGGCATTGCCGCGCTCTGAGTGGTTTTGCCCCTGGCCCGGAGCTCTCTCCCGAACTTTCATTGCAGCGCGAAGTGAATGGGGACGTCGAACCACATGTCCTGCGCCGTGCCGTCGCGACGGCCGGGCACATAACGCCACGCCATCACGGCGCGCAAGGCGGCCTGATCCAGGCGATGGTGCCCACTCGATTGCCCGATGTGGCCTTGTTGCGGCTTGCCGTCCTTGTCAATAAGTACCCGAATCACCACCTTGCCCTCTTCGCCCAGCCTGCGGCTGATGGCGGGGTAGACGGGTGCGGGGTTATTCAGATAGTCGGCATTGGTGGAAGGCAAGACCACGGTTGTGGGTGCCGGCGATGCACTTGGCGCGGTCAAGGCCAACGCTGCTGCATCCGCATGCGCGCCGAGCGTGACACCCGTCGCGCTGGCTTTTTCAGCGGCACCCGGCATTGTCGTTGCCGTGGCGATGGGGGCCAACGCCACAGCGTCTGCTCCCGTTTTTCTGACGGCAGTGATCTGTTTTTGATCCGCCACCAGGCTTGAGTTTGCCCGCTTGCTGGACACCGGCCGCAAAGGTCTGGTCGATGGTGTTGGCGTCAGCGGTGGCGCCGTTGGCCGAACGAACGGGGCGGTTGGCGCTAATTGGAAGCGTAAAGCAGGTGTGACCGCCGCATCACGACCCGGTACCGGCTGCAGCCACCCAATCAGTGCCAGATGCCCCCCCAGCACGCCCAAAATCAGGCAGACCTTGCGCCACAAAACCCGGTTCCCCAATGCTTAATAGGTCATGTGTTCGATGCGCAGCTCTTGCAAAATAGTGGTTGCAATTTCTTCGATCGACTTGGTGGTGGTGGACAGCCACTTGATGCCGGAGCGGCGCATCATGGCTTCAGCTTCCTTGACTTCATGGCGGCAATTGGCCAAAGACGCGTATTTGGAGTGCGGGCGGCGTTCGTTGCGAATTTCACTTAAACGTTCGGGCTGGATGGTCAGGCCAAACAGTTTTTTATGATGCGGTTTGAGCGCGGGTGGTAAATCCTGGCGTTCGAAATCTTCCGGAATGAGCGGGTAGTTCGAGGCCTTGAGTCCGTATTGCATGGCCAGATAGAGCGAGGTGGGCGTTTTTCCGCTGCGGCTGACCCCCACCAGGATCACGTCAGAACTGGCCAGGTCGCGATGAGACTGGCCATCGTCATGATCCAGCGAAAAATTGATGGCATCAATACGGGACTGGTATCTCTTGCTTTTGCTGGCATCGCTGAAGCGGCCAATGCGGTGGTTCGACTTGATGCCCAGTTCCTGCTCAAGTGGGTTCACAAAGGTGCCAAACATGTCCATCAGCATGCCCTGACATCCCTGGCTGATGACGGTCATGACCTCTTCATTGGCCAAGGTGGTGAAAACCAGTGGCTTTTTGCCTTCAAGTGCGCCGGTCTGGTTGATTTGCCGCACAGCCTGGTGCGCCTTGTCCACC
>JALNWC010000232.1 GCA_023231075.1 Rhodoferax sp. | reverse complement strand
GCCAGCCGGTCGCCACCGCTGGTGGCCAGCGCCTGGCGCAGTTCGCGCTCCTGCAGGCGCTGTTGTTCTTGTTGGTCTTCGAGCTGTGTCACTTTGGCGCTGTCGCGGCGCAGCTCGTCGTTCAAATTGTTCAGGCGCAGGTCGATCAGGCCCAGTTTCAGGCGGCTGAAGTAATCACGCAGCCCCTCGCGGCAGGCGCGCAGCTCGTCGGCGGCGGCCAGCACGGCGGCATGGCGGTCGCAGTCGGCCACCAGGGGGTTCAGCAAGTCGAGCTGCTGCTTGGCCTTGAGCACGGCCGCATGGGCGCGGTTCAGGTCGTCAAAATGCGCAATCAGCGCCGCCACCCGCGGCGCCACGTCAAAGGGCTCCAGCATGTGCTGGCGCACAAAGTCGGTCAGGTTGCCCACCGACTTCATCGACACGGTCTGCAAAAACAGCTCCAGCGCCTGCTCGCTCAAACCACCCAGCAGGCGCCGCGACTGCGCGCTGTAGGGCGGAAAGCTGTCAAACAGCGCCACGCCGGTTTTGCGCAAGCGCTTCTTCAAGGGCTCGATGCTGCTGCCAAAGTGGCCGAAGTCGTCGGCGATGCTTAAGCGCGACTCGGCCACCGCGTAAAAGCGCTCGGGCTGACCCGTGGCCTCGCGGCACCAGAACACCTGCGCCAGCGTGACGGTTTTGTCAAACCCGGCGTTATGAAAAACGCCCAGAATGACCGAATAACTGCGCGTGTCGCGCAGCGCCACCGGGCGGGCGCTGCCGCTGCCCTCATTGCGCTCGGACTTGTAATACCCCAGCACATAGGAGCGCAGCGTGCGCTCTTTGGCGTCGGCCCCGGCCGCCTTGTTGTAGGCAATGCGTTGCGCGGGCACCAGCAGCGTGGTCACGGCGTCGACCAGCGTCGATTTGCCCGAGCCGATGTCGCCGGTCAGCAAGGCGTTTTTGCCGTCCGGGCGAAACACCCACACGCGTTTGTCAAAGGTGCCCCAGTTGAACACCTCCAGGCGCATCAGCCGGAAGCCGGCCAGCGTCTCAGAACTGGCAAAGTCGAGTTCGCCGGGCATCAGTGCATCAGTCATCCTGACCTCCGTCTGCTGCCGAATTCGCCAGGTGCGCCTGGTAGCTGGCCAGCCGGGCGTCAAAATCGGCCAGCCATTGGGCATCGACAAAGGCTTTCAAAATGCGTTGCACCTCGTAGTCGGGGCTGGCCGCGCGGGTGCTGACGGCTTTGAGTTTGCGCACAAAACCCAGCTCGATGAGTTTGTTGAGCTGGGTTTGCACCTGGTCCATCAGGCGCGCCTCGTTGCTGCTGACGGGCGAGAACACGCGCACCAGCTCGACCACCGCCTCCAGCGACAACACCAGCCGCGTGTCGCCGCCGCTGGCATCGAACTCGACCAGTTTTTTGCGCAACAAGGCCAGCAGCAGGCTGAGCTGAAAGCTCAAGGGGCGCCGTGCCACCAGCCGCGGTGGCTTGGCTGCGGCCTCATCTTCGGGGTCGGGGCGGGCTTTCAGAAAGGCATAGCCCTCGGATTCGTCCAGCACCAAGTCGAGCGCCAGCACCGCCACATGGTCGCGCACGCGCGCTTGCAGCGCCAGCAGGGCGGCCCACAGCGCCGGGTCGTCGTCGCGGTAAAGCACGCTTTTGAGCAGCGGAATCACCAGGGCGGTGAGGTCGTAGCCGGGCTTGGCGGCATCGGGGGTGACTGCTTCCGGGGCATTTTTTGACGCCGTCTCAGGCACCGGTTTGGGCGGTTTTGGCTTTGGCAGCGCCGCCATGTCGGGCACGCCAAACAAGTCGGTGTTCGGGGCCGGGCTTGCGGCCGGACCGGTCATCGGGTCTGCCATCGGGTTTGTGGTTTCCATCATCACCTTACAAAGATCACCCTGGGCAGGCGGGCCTGGCGGGTGCCGGTCTCGGTCGGCCACTGCACCGTCTCCAGCACCGCCTCGTCCACCACGGCTTGCGCCGATTCGCTGGCCAGTTGCAAATAGGCCACCAACTCGCCCAGACCTTGTTGCAGCGGGTGCTCGGTCAGCACCTCGCTCAAAGTGACTTGCGCGCGCTGTTGCAGCATCTGGCGCACCTGGCCGGCCAGCAGCGCCTTGTCGATGCGCACCTGGTCAAACAGCGCCGTGGTGTCGAGCTCGCCCTCGCCGGCCAGCAGCGTCAGGTTGTCGAGCACCAGTTTGGCCGGCGGGGTGTAGAGCGGGCGCTCCATCGGCAGCGTGACGCTGGCGCTCTGCTCGTCGATGGTCATGAAATCACCCGGTGGCATTTGGTCGCGCACGCCGAGTGCGCGCGCCTCGATGCTGCGCACGATGTCCATGATGCGGCGGTTCTCCAGCCAGGCCTGGTCGTCCAGAAAACGGCGCAACTGCTGCGACAGCAAGGCCACCGTGGCCTGCGCGTGCTCGCCGGCATCGAGCCAGTCGTAGTGCACGCGCCTGAGGCGCGGGTCGGGCTGCAAACCCGCCACCGGGGGCAGCGCCATCACGTCTTCGAGCAATTGGGTGAGCTCGTCCTGGCGCGACTGCGACATCAAAAAGTCCCAGAAGGCGCGGAAACTCTTGCCTTGGTCCGACTCGGCAATGGCATCGCGCTCGCCCAAAATGGCTTGCAGCAAGGCGCCCTTGGCCCCCTGCCACAGCGCGATGCGCTCGCGCACGCTGCGGTCGAGTGCGCGAAAGTTGTGCTCGACCTCGCGGAAATCGGTCAGCAGCTCACGCGCCAGCGCGGTGAAGTGCATGAAACGCTCGCGCAGCGCGGTGTCGTCGAGCAGGGGCATGTTGCCCGCCAGCACCCGGGCAATGTCGTCGTCGATGGCGTCGCGGCGTTTGTGCAGCTCGCGCACACGGGCCTGCGGGTCGGTCTCGCTGCCCTGGCGCATTTGCTGCAGCAGGTCAAACAGCGTCAGCAGGCGCGACTCGGTGCCGACAAACGCACGATCGGTCAGGCTGGCCAACCAGCTCAGGGCGCGCTCGGTGGCCGGCGTCAGATCAAAGTGGACTTCATCACTGCCGGGCGGGTAAAACTTGCGCAACCAGCCGCGCTCCAGCGCCGCCCAGTCGTTCAGATATTCGCTGGCGCCCTTGGGAAAAGCCTGTTCGCCCAGCTGCTCGCGCAGGCCGAACAGTGTGTCTTCCAGCGCCTCGACCAGCGCCGACTGCGCCATCACGCGCACATTGGGCTCGACAAAGGTGCGCTGCAAAAAGCTGGCAATCAGCGGCGCGTGGTCGGCCACCAGCAAGCGCCAGGCCGGGTGCTGGCGGCGCAGGGCGTCCACCATGGCGTAGTCGAGCTTAATGAGGGGCTCCCGGGGTGACGGCTGTCGCCGGGCATGCCTGGCGTGCGACATCCAGGCTCAAAAACAGCTTCAGCGGTCGGTCCGGAAAGCAGACAAACCCGTGGCGGATGTAAAACGCGGCAGCCGCTTCATCTTTGGCATCCACCACCAAGGCATACAGGCCGATATGGGCTGAGAGCATCAGCGCCAGATTGACCGCGTGACTCAGCAGCACCCGCCCAATGCCCTGCGCTTGAGCGCGGGTGTCCACCGCCAGACGCCCCAAACGCGCCACCGGTACCGGGTAACGTGGCAAACGCAATTCCGTCGACCAATGGGCGAAGTCGATCGAACCCGAGCTGATGGCGTAAAAGCCAAAAATCTGTGGCAAATCAGGCTGGCAAGCCACATAAGTCTTGCTGAAATCACGGGCCGACTGCTGACGCGCAAGGCGCTGCAAAAACTGGTTCAACGCGGGCTCGCCACAATCAAAGTTCGCGCGGTCATGCCGCGGTGCCAGCTCGGTGACGAGCAAATTCATGCCGTGAGTTTCAGCAGGTCGATCAGCGCCTGGGTCGGTTTGGGTGGGTTTGCCAGCACGGCCAAAAAGGCATCCCGGTCACGGTCAGACAGCGTTAGCGTCTCCTGCTCTGCCACCACCTGGCTCGCCAATTCGTAAGCGCTTTGCAGCATGAAACCCGACATCGTGGTGCCCATCAGCGCAGCGGCACGCTCGATCAGCGCCTTGGCTTCGGGGCTGGTGCGCAAGTTGATGCGGGCAGAGTCGGTGCTCGGGCGGCGAGTGGATATGGATGGCATGGTGAACTCCTTGAATGCGCAAAATTGTACGTCAATATGACTCACAATATGTCAATTTAGCGGCCAAACCTAAACTGTCTGGACAGCGCCGACACAGCCCCGACAAAAATCGCAGGCGCAGCAAATAGTGGCGGATGAACTGCAGGAAAAATGGGGCATGGCATTCAGTGGCAAGGTTGGCGTCAAACCTTATACCGATTCGACTGGGTCCGAGACCTTTTCCGCGTCCTTTTCCGACACCCCGGCCGACTCGAAACTGGCCATCTCGCGCAGCATGGCGCAGGCGGCCTGCAACAGCGGCCAGGCCAGCGCGGCACCCGAGCCTTCGCCCAGGCGCAAGCCCAGGTCCAGCAAAGCCTGCGCGCCCAGGTATTGCAGCATGAACTCATGGCCGCGTTCACCCGAGCGGTGCGCAAACACACAAGCCTGCAGCACCAGCGGTTGCAAGGCATGCGCCACCAGCACCGCGCTGCTGGCGATGAAGCCGTCCACCACAATCACGCGGCGCTCATGCGCCGCCTGCAACACGGCACCGACCATGGTGGCAATCTCGAAACCACCCAAGGCCGCCAGCGCGTCCAGCGGCGCTTGTGCCTGCGGGTGGCGCGCCAGCACCTCGCGCAAAATGGCGGTTTTGCGCTGCACGGCTTCAGCATCCAGGCCCGTTCCGGCGCCGGTGCAGAGTTCAATGTCAAGACCGGCCAGGCGCGCCAGCAGCAGCGATGCCGCCGAGGTGTTGCCAATGCCCATCTCGCCGAGCAACAGCGCGTTGCCCGGCAGCGTCTTGACCAGATTGATGCCGTTTTGCAGGGCCTGCTGGCATTGCTGCGCGGTCATGGCGGCTTGTTCACTGGTGTCGGCCGTGCCTTGTTCGCCACCCGGCACCTTGCAGACCCGCAGCCCCGGGCGTTCGGCACCGGCAGGCAAACCCGCCAGAAAATCATGGTTGACACCGCAGTCCACCACCGTGAGCGCGATCTGATTGGCGCGCGAAAAGACACTC
>JALNWC010000231.1 GCA_023231075.1 Rhodoferax sp. | reverse complement strand
GTGTCGCCCCCGTGGTAAAGCACCAGCGAAGTCGGCGCACCCAGGGCCATGCCCTCCCAGCGCAGCGGGGCGGCCTCGGCGCTTTGCTGGATACGCCAGCCAGCCAGTGGCAGCACGGCGGCCATCAGCAACAGCGGACGCCGGCCCACTGGAAGCGGCTTGGGTGCCGCAGGTTTGTCAGCGTGGTTCATGGTGCAGCGCCTTTCTCAAGCCAGGGCCTGGCGCGGCAATGACGACCTGAGGCTGTCCAGCGTCACATGCTGGCGGCCATTGACATCCTGAAACACCTTGAAGACTTTTTCCTGCGCAGGCGTTGATTTGACAAAGTCCGCGTAAGCCTTGACCAGTTGTTCGCGGTACAGCGTGTACAGGCCAACCTCATCGGTTTGCGCCAGCAGGTTTTCCTGACGGATGTACTGAAAAAACCGTTTCAGGATGTGCAGGCGGCTGACGTTGACCACCCCCTGGTCGAACGGCACACCAAAGTACTGCAGAAAATCTTCTGCGGAGGACAGGGACTTGAGTTGTTGAAGAAAGGTTTCCATGGGGTTTACTCCAAGGTGGTGGTTTGAGTTTGGGAGCGCTTGAATCCGGGCTCGGTGCAGGGGTCGTCACAGACACCGCACGGCGCCTCGGGGGTGGCAAAGAGTGGTGCCTGGGGCTGGGCAGCCAGCTCCAGTTGCGCCACCCGGTCCAGCAGGCAGGCAATGGCCTTGCCCACCGGGTCGGGAATCAGGTGATGGTCCAGATCGAAGCCATGGGTGGAACGGCGGCGGGGTGCCACCACGCGGCCCGGAATGCCGACCACCGTGGTATCCGCCGGAACGGCATCGATCACCACCGAATTGGCCGCAATACGGACCCGGTCGCCGACCTGGATCGGCCCCAGAATTTTGGCGCCGGCGCCCACCACCACCTGGTTGCCCAACGTGGGGTGGCGCTTGCCGGCGCGCCAGCTGGTGCCGCCCAGCGTGACACCGTGGTAGAGCGTGACGTCGTCGCCAATTTCGGCGGTCTCGCCAATCACGATGCCGGCGCCGTGGTCAATGAAAAACCGTTTGCCAATCACCGCACCGGGGTGAATGTCCACCTGGGTCCACCACCGGGCCACGAAAGACACCCAGCGCGGCAGGTAACGCCAGCCACGCCGCCACAAGGCATGCGCCATGCGGTGCAGCGCAATCGCGTGCACACCGGGGTAAATCGTCCAGGCCTCCAGCAGGCTGCGGGCGGCCGGGTCACGGTCCAGCACGCAATGCACATCGTCAAACACCAAAGACCACCAGGCGGGTGTTGTCGCCGCATGCGCAGAGGTCTGCGGTGCGGCTTGGGCGAGGTCCCGGGTGTTCATGTCCGGCCTCACGCCAGCCTGCCGCTGCTGAGGGGTGATGGCATCTCAAGCGATGCCAGCAAGAAGCTGCGCAGCTCGTCCGCTGTGGCTTCCTGCTTGACACGCATGGCGTGGTCGCGGATGCGCGCCAGCAGCCGCGCCGTGAGCGCGTCGTCGTCCAGCGCCACACCCAGCAAGCCATAGGCCTGGCGCACGGCCTGCGAGCCCGAATGCTTGCCCAGCACGGTCCGGCGCTGGCGGCCGAGTTCCGACGGGTCAAAACTCTCATAGGTGGCGGCATTTTTCAGCAGGCCATCGATGTGAATGCCGGACTCGTGGGTGAACACGGCCTCGCCCACAATGCTCTTGTTGAAGGCCACCTGGCGACCCGAGGCGCGCGCCACCAGGCAGGAGATGGCCACCAGCGCCTGCGTGTCCACACCGGTGTCGGCATGGTGCAGGTGGCGCACCCCCATCACCACCTCTTCCAGCGCCGCGTTGCCCGCGCGTTCGCCCAGGCCGTTGACGGTGGTGTTGGCATGGGTGGCGCCGCCGCGCAGGGCGGCCAGGGTGTTGGCGGTGGCCAGGCCCAGGTCGTTGTGGGCGTGGATTTCGATCTCGATGTCCACCGCTTCGCGCAAACGTGCCACCGCCTCATAGGTGGTGAACGGGTCGAGCACGCCCAGCGTGTCGGCAAAACGGATGCGGCTGGCACCGCAGGCCTGGGCACGGCGCGCCACCAGTGCCAGAAAACCGGCGTCGGCGCGCGATGCGTCCTCAAGACCCAGTGAAATCTTGCGGCCGGTGGCCACGGCCTTTTCAATCACCTGGGTGACTTGCGTCAGCACCCATTCACGCGACTGGCGCAGCTTGTGCTGCAAGTGGATGTCCGACACCGGAATCGACAAGTGAACAATGTCGGCCTGGCAGCGCATGGCACGGGCCAGATCAGCTTCGGTCAGGCGGCCCCAGACCATCAGCGCGGCGGGCAGGTCCAGCGCGGCGATGGTGTTGATGCAGTCGATTTCTTCATCACCCATGGCGGGAATGCCGATTTCCATTTCCGGCACACCCGCTGCAGCCAGTGTGCGGGCAATGGCGCATTTCTCGTCGACCGTGAAAGCAACCCCGGCGGTTTGCTCGCCGTCACGCAAGGTGGTGTCGTTGATGATGAGGTTTTGCGGCATGGTGTGGCATCCTTTGCTTACCCTTAATGCAAAGTGCATGCCACCCGTTTCCGGCGCCGAAAACGCCCGTCGGGAGCGACTGTGGGGCGGGTTTGTCGGGTCTGGCCCGGTTGACCCGGCCTGTCGTCTGACGGCGCTTGTCGGGAATGTGCTGTTTCGGACAGAGGGTCACCGGCGGTGCGCCCACTTCGAGATGGAGAACGTCTGCGTTGGTCCGGATTTATACGTCTAAAGCGTATAATTAAGCATGAAATACGAGTTCATTGAATCCAGTCTGTTTTCCAGGATGGTCTATGACTATCTCACCGAAGATGACTACACCGCGTTTCAGCAGTTCTTGCTGGAACACCCGGATGCGGGTGATGTGGTGCGGGGCTCGGGCGGTGTGCGCAAGGTGCGATGGGCACGCTCTGGCACAGGAAAGTCAGGCGGGGTGCGGGTGTGCTACTACACGCGCAATGCAGCCGGGCAGATTTTGCTGCTGCTGATCTATGCCAAGAGCGTGCGGGCCAGCATTCCTGGCGCGATATTGAAACAAATTAAAGAGGTGTTGGACCATGATGACTGATGTACAACTGAAAGCCCGCGACGCCGGGCGTGACATTGGGGCCGAATTGCTGCAATCGGTGCGTGAAATGAAGGCCGGTCAATGGGCCCGCAAGACCACGTTTGAGCCATTGCCGGATGGCAGCGTGCGGCGCACCGTATTGCACGCTGACGGCACACTGGAAAAACAGGACGTGCTGGTGGGGCCGCAATGGCAACTGATGGCGGCGCGATCTCAGTCAGGTCTGTCGCAATCCGAGTTCGCCCGTGCCACCGGCGTGTCAGTGCGCACGCTGCAAGAGTGGGAACAGGGCCGCAAGGTGCCCAGTGGGGCTGCGCAAAGCCTGCTCAAGCTGATCAGCCGTCACCCTGGGTTGCTGGCTGAACTGGCGGGCTGAAATGGGGTTGAGCGTCATGTCATGCCGCACCCAGGCAGGGTTGGAAGAGCGCCTTGAGCTCACGGTTTTCCTGATCGAACCAGTCTACGAGTCCCTCCATAGTCTCCTCGGCGGTGGCGTACTCACGATCATGTGATCAGCGGGCCTGGCCCGCAATTCATGAGTTCCGGAATGCATGGATCCCGGATCGAGTCCGGGATGACAGATTCAAGGTGTCCGGGATCACGATGCCGGTTTTATCGATCGGGTGTGCGAAGTGAGCTGAACCGCCGGGGCGGTTCAAGCCGTCAATGCTCGCGCGCATGGTTTCTTGTGTGGCGCGGAAACTCCACCGTGATGTCGGTGTCGGCCAGCTTCACGCAGCACGCCAGCCGCGACTGCGCTTCCAGCCCCCAGGCGTTGTCCAGCTGGTCGCCTTCGTCGTCGCCTGGTTCTTCCAAAGAGTCCCCGCCCTGGCGCACATAAACATGGCAGGTGGAACAGGCCGTCACCATCTCGCAGGCGTGCTCAATCGCCACGCCCACCTTGAGCAGGCTTTCGCACAGGGATGCGCCGGGTTTGACATGGATCTCGCGGCCCTCGGGGCACAGGTCGGGATGGGGCAAGAGGCGAACTTGGGGCATGTGACAGCGTGGTTTGTTTTGAATGTTGAACCGGGTGCGCTTGGCTGGCTTAAACCAGACTGTCCATGGTGCGACCGGCCAGCGCCTGGCTGATGGACGCGTTCATGCGGCGCGCCGCAAACTCGTCGGTCACCGCCCCCAGGCTTGCCGTGGCGGCGCGTAATTCGTCCAGCGGCGCCTCGGTTTCCAGCATGTCGCCCACCTTGAACATGGCCTGGCGGATGGCGCTGATCTCTGCCGCCGACAGCAGTGCGGCATCTGCGGCCATGGCGGTTTCGGTGGCGTCGAGCATGCGCCGGGCGTCCACCTGCGCCTCACGCAGCGAGCGCAGCAGCAGGTCGTCTTTGGAGGCGCCGATGGCGTCCTGCAGCATGGCCGAAATTTGCGTGTCGGCCAGGCCATAGGTGGGCTTGACCTCGATGTGGGCCTCGATGCCGCTGACTTGTTCACGCGCCGTGACCGACAGCAGGCCGTCGGCATCGATCTGGAAACTCACGCGGATGTGCACCGACCCGGCCACCGCGGGCGGGATGCCGCGCAGCTCAAAGCGCGCCAGCGAGCGGCAGTGGGCCACCGATTCGCGCTCGCCCTGCACCACATGCAGCGACATGGCGGTTTGCCCGTCCTTGAAGGTGGTGAACTCCTGGGCGCGGGCGATCGGCAGCGTGGAGTTGCGCGGGATGATTTTCTCCACCAGGCCGCCCATGGTCTCGATGCCCAGTGACAGCGGGCACACGTCCAGCAACAGCCAGTCGTCGCCACTGCCGCCGTTGCCGGCCAGCACATTGGCTTGCAAGGCGGCGCCGATGGCCACCACCTGGTCGGGGTCGATGTCGACCAGCGGCTCGCGGTCAAAAAACTGGCGCACCGCCTCGCGTGCGATGGGCATGCGGGTGGAGCCGCCCACCAGCACCACGCCGGTGATGTCGTCAATGCTCAGCAGCGCGTCGCGCAGTGCGCGCCGGGTGGCGTGCACGGTGCGGGTGATCAGCGGCGCGCCGAGTTCGGCAAATTGGCTGCGTGACAGGATGGCTTG
>JALNWC010000230.1 GCA_023231075.1 Rhodoferax sp. | reverse complement strand
GGTCGGGCTGACCGAAGACCAGGCGAAAGCCCAGGGCATCAAGGTCAAAAAGGGCCTGTTCCCCTGGACCGCCTCGGGCCGCGCCATTGCCAACGGCCGCGACGAAGGCGTCACCAAGCTGCTGTTTGATGACAGCCCCGAGGCGCAGGGCCACGGCAAGATTCTGGGCGGCGGCATGGTCGGCACGCATGCGGGCGACATGATTGGCGAAGTGGCCCTGGCCATCGAGATGGGCGCAGACGCCATCGACATTGGCAAAACCATTCACCCGCACCCCACGTTGGGTGAGAGCATCGGCATGGCGGCCGAAGTGGCGCACGGTAGTTGCACGGATGTGCCGCCGCCGCGCAAGTAGTTCAAGTCTGCCTCCCCAACGAAAAGCTCGAACCCTCACCGGTCAACATCAGCGGCCAAACCCAGGCTCTACAACCCGCGCCGCCCCGAGCGAACCCTGCTGCACCGCACCAACAGCTACAGCTACAGCTACAGCTACAGCTACAGCGCCTGGCGTGATTTATGGCGCGCCGAAACTTCGTTTTCACCCGGTCTCTGGGATTGATGAGACTGCCGTGGCCCAGGTGCAAGCTGATTTGCGCAGGCGTATCTTGCGCGCCTTCGTGGGCCGGGGCCTGCTTGAGAGTTGTGAGGCCAAAGAGATGCTGGGTTACAAACACAGCGGCCTCTCGGTCGATGCCGGCGTGTGCATTGAGGCACACGACCGCGCTGCTCTGGAGCGCTTGCTGCGCTATTGCGCCCGCCCGCCCTTTGCCATGGATCGACTGCGCAAAGAGGGCGCTGCCCTGGTGTACCGCTGCGCCAAACAGCACAGCGAACCTACGGGTGATAAGCGAGGCGCCAAAGTGGCCGAGCTGGTCGTCACGCCACTGGCGCTGATCGATCGCATCGCGGCCCTGGTGCCACCACCTCGCACCCACCGGCATCGGTACTTTGGTGTGCTGGCACCGAACTCGCCACTGCGGGCAGGCGTGACGGCCATGGCGGCATCGACGCAACAGCCCGCGCCGTTCAAGCGCTCACCGGCGCATTGCCTGTGGGCCGTTTTGATCGCACGCATTACGCATTTACGAGGTTTTTTCGCTGATCGAGGGCTGTTTTAAGGTGCGATACTTGGTCTCATGTGGTTGAAATGCCTATCCGTCAAAAGCTCCAGCAGAGCCAGCACGCGGTTGGTGGGAGTGGGCATGGGGGGCAGTTTAAAGGCTCCCTTGCCGTCCGCAGGCCACTAAATGGCCTGCATTCTGGCTCGAATCAGGTGGCGGTTGGCATCTGAAAATGCCGTTCTGGCATGCAAAGCCACATGGTTATTGACGATCGAAAAACTGTCAGAGGGAAACCATGCACTGAACGTGTCCACCGAAGCATCTATGGCCTGTTCAAGGAGTTCGATGGCTCGCCGAACCTCTTGGGAGTCATATTCGGGACGCAGACGTAAGCCCTCACTCAAAGTGTCTTTGCGAAAGCGGATATGCGGTACGTCTCCAAAGATCGGTGAAAACGTGACTTCTGAACACGCGGCAGTAGCCGATGTGGTGAAGCTGCTGGGTATCCTGAACGGTAGCTCCTCCATCTCCAGCAGCTTGCATGCGTCTCGCCCGTCGCTGTGTGCCATAAGCTGATCTTTGACCCGGCGGGAATCAAGAAAACGACTGACACCGCCGCCACAATGGGCAGCGCACACCGTGTACATAAAGATGTATTTCTCTGGATCGGGAAAATACTGCGTGTCAGTGTGGAAATAAGCTTCAGCGCTGTGTTCAGAAAAAGTGGCGTAGTGGTTTTCACTGACTGGCCGGGCTTTCACATCCCAAAGAATGCGCTGCGAAATCTGATCAGTGGGTGTTGGCGAACCCAGAGCCAGCGAGGTGCAAAGCAGCAATTTACGCTGAATGGGCAAGGGGTACGCCGACAAGCCGAAATTCAGGGTCACTAAAGCGCAATAGCGGTCTCCAAGAAGTTCGTGAATCTCGCTCGCTAGCTGCAACAGCTCGGGCGCAGCGTCATACACATCGAGCCGAAAGCGGGGTTCTTTGTCATGATGACTGACCAGGGAAGGATCAGCATCTTCACCATAGTAGCTATCGAAAACCTCAAGCAAAGATTGAAGTCGGGCTGCCCAGAACTGTGGCATGTCGAACTGCCCGATTCCTGGGTTTTTTTCTTGGATGGTATTCAGCATTGAGTTGGTCTTTCTGAGTGGATGAAGCTAATGAACGCCTTGCTGCGCAACCGGCTTCCAGCCGTGCCAAGCAGCGAGTGCCGTGACGACGTTGACAAGGAGCGCCAACGTGCTGACACCGGGCCAAAGAAACTGATCCCACAACGCACCGGCTGCCAGGGCTCTGAGCGTTCCACCCAGGTAGTAACACGACAGATAGAGCCCAATGGCCAGGGCGCGATCCGGGCGCACGATGCTGTTGAGATAGCTGTTGGCAATGGCCTGGCAGACGAAGATACCGGTCGAGAAAAGCCCCGGGCCAACGATGAGAAGCGGCAGGAACGGCAGTTGTGTGAGTGCCATGCCGACGACTGAGCAGCACAGCGCACCGCCAGTCATTGCCCGATGCGACACCCAAGGAATCCAGCGGCTGCACACCGGCGCGGCGATAACCCCAACCAGAAAAACGGCATAGATGAAACTGATGGCACGGGGGCCAAATTGGTAGGGTGGTGCGGCCAGCAACAAGGAGACACCAGAAAAAACAGCGACCTGCGTGAGCAATAAGCCACCACCCACCAGCAGCGTGGTCACCAGCCGGACATCACGCATGAGGGTGCGAACCGCGCAGCCGGTCGAACGGCTATGCGCCTTCGCACCAGACGCAGACAGCAGCGTCGGCAATGCCAGCAAAGCCGTCGCCAGCACGATGACCCGCTTTCGCCCCAAGCGATCAGACAGGCCACCCGCAAAAGGGGCTGCCATGGCAATGCCCAGCGTTGTCGCCGAAAGGCAGGAGGTGCTTGCCGCAGGGGCCAAACCAAAGTGATGCGCCAAGTCGCTCAGCAAGGGTTGCGGCGTGTAAATATTCAAAAAGGCCGCGATGCCACAAAGGGCGAGGCTGATATGCAGGGTATCGACGTGCATGGAGTGCGTTTGCATGCCCGGATGCTAAAAGCCCGCCGAGCCAGGTGTCCAATACGCAATAGATGCTGATCTGATATGAAAAAAGTATGATCGACATAGCTTTTGTCCCTGGCCCAATACCATTCTTTTCAATCTCTTGAGTCGTGCATGAATTTACGCCAGTTACGCTATTTCGTGGCCGTTGCAGAAGAGTTGCACTTCGGCCGGGCCGCCGTGCGTCTGCATATTTCACAACCCCCGCTGTCACAGCAAATCCTTAATCTGGAAGAGTTTCTGGGGGTTACCCTTTTCAAACGCGAGAAAAAGCGCATCGAACTGACTTTTGCAGGTCAGGTGTTCCTGGACTCGGCACGCAAACTCCTGGAGCAATCCCAGTGGGCCATCCAGACCGTGCGTCGAGCGGCCAAGGGCGAGGTCGGCACGTTGGTGATCGGCTATGCAAGCTCAATTCCGTTTACCGGCCTGATCGGTCGTGTGGTACGCGAATTTCGCAGCCAACGCCCCGATGTTGAACTGCGTATCAAGGAAATGCGTGCCGTTGAGCAGATCAAAGCGCTGGTAGAGCGCAACATCGACATTGGCTTTGTGCGTGAACCCTTGCTGCAAACCCATCCGCTGGTTGAATCACGTTGCGTATACCGCGAGACTTTTGTCCTTGCTATACCAACAGACCACCCGCTAAGCCACATGCCAAGCGTGCAGATGGCTAACCTGCGCAATGAATCCTTTGTACTTTATCCGCGCGACTGTGGCACCGTTCTTTACGATCAGGTGATTCACCTCTGCCATGAGGCAGGGTTTTTCCCAAATGTCATTCAGGAAACCCCTCAATTCGCATCGGTGCTTGACTTGGTCTCCGCCGGGTTGGGCATCTCCATCGTTCCGGCCTCCACCGCCCACGCATCCTTGCCCAATGTGAACTTTCGCCCGATCACTGACACTATGGAGCAAACCGCTGTGTCCATGGTTTGCCGCAGGGAGGAAAACTCGGCAGCACTCGCCGCCTTGCTTGCGCTGGTGCAGCAGGTCGCGCCAGCGAGGTGATCGTAGGATGCGCACTAACTTCCGGAGCCCCCATCATGATCTACAAATTCAAATCCCAAGCTGCCGCCGATGTCATCATGCTCCAGTCCAATGGGGAGCAAATGCTCGCCATCATTGGCAAAGAACCCGCAGCGCAGGGCGTCATTACCGCAGCCCAAATGCCGACTGCCATTGCCGCGCTGGAAGCCGCCATTGTGGTTCACGAGGAAGTCGAAGCGCGTCGTCGCGCAAACCCTGGCCTTCAAATTGAAGTCGAAGGTGACAGCATCATGTTGCGTCAACGCGCGGCGCCCTTCATCGATTTACTCAGAAGCAGTGCGCTGGCGGGCAAGGATGTCGTCTGGGGCGTGTGAAGCCGGGCAGCTTGGCGTGGGCGGCGCCAGGCACCCGTGGGTCAAGAGATTCCCGGGGCGATTCATCCCGATGGTGCGCACCATGGGCGCAAAAATGGCTGGATTGCCCTCGCCCTCGGCGCCGTGGCAGGCGGCGCAGTCCTTGCCAATCGGCCCGGGGCGGGCCTCCTGCAAATTACCTGGCCCTTGTAGGAGCGGCGCCCCCGCCGCGATGGCTCCCATGAGCGTGGTCATGCAATGGCGACACGTCTTTAACACCACGTGACAGACCCAGTTGTCCAATAAGCTGGACAGCTGTCTAAATAATTGAACAAGCCTTAATTAGACAACTAATGCAGCTTGGATGATTGATGCTTCCAGGCAACAAATAACTGTCTAAATGTAGCTATCTTGGTTAGACACTTGCATTTAAATTGTCTATCTGTATAGTTGCAACTGTCCAATAAAGAAAACAGTGGGTCATGCCATGTTAACTAGCATTGCGCTGCTTGAAGGGGCTGGTATCTCGCGGGCCACCCTGAACAATTACATTGCCGATGGGCTGCTGCCCCGGCCGGAAGTGCGTCGGCAAGCGGCTGCACCCGGCGAAGCGCCCACCACGCTGGGCTATTTCCCGGATTGGGCGCTGGAGCGC
>JALNWC010000229.1 GCA_023231075.1 Rhodoferax sp. | reverse complement strand
ATCGCTGAGCAAGTGGCTTACCATTGGCGGCGACTACCGTTTCCGCTATGACTACCTGGAAGGGGAGAGCAAGACGTTTACCGATGTCAACGCCACTTTTGCCAACGCGCAGACTTCGCTGCAAATGGCAATGCTTGACCCTACAACAGCCACGGAAGCAGCAGCGAATCTGGCACAGTTTGCACAATTCAGCAGTGCCATGATGGGTATCCAAACCTACGATCAGGCGGTCGCATTCCAGCCGATGGTCGACGGCATGATGCCAGCTTTGGGCGCCTATGCCGTGACGGTTCCCGCCTACAAACCCAAAAACAGCAGCCTCTACAGCAACCGCTTCAACCTCAACTTGAACGCCAAGGCGACGCAGGATGTGTCTCTGACCGCGAATCTGGCCATGTACAAAGTGTTTGGTTCGCAAAGCGACGGCGCCATCACCAACAGCGGCTCAGCTCCGTTTTTTGCCGACCGGGTCGGCGTGTTTGATGGCACGCTCAGTCGCGTGCCCTCCACCAGTAACCTGAATGTGGACCGCGTTTATGCCACCTGGAGCAACATTGCCGATCAGGATATGTGGTTGTCGGTGGGCCGCAGGCCCTCGACCGGTGGCGCGCCAAGCAATTTGAGGCAAAACACCGCGGTGCGACCCGGCAACGGCGGCACACCCTCCTTGCTGGTGGACTACGCTTTTGACGGCATGACGCTGGGTTACGCGCCAGAGATTGATGCGCTGCCCGGTGCCTATGCCAAGTTCTGTTATGGCCGCGGCTTTGAGAGCGGCTTTAGCAACTTTACCGGCAACTCACTCGAAGACACCGACATGATCGGGATTGCGGTGGTGCCGATCGACACTGACCCGCTGCGCGTCTGGCTGCAGTGGAACCGCGGCATGAACATCTTTGATGCGCCCACCATGAACAACACCTATTTTGGTGACACGGCGCCGAAAACCAATCTGGGCGACATCGACTGGTTTGGTGTCGGCTTCATGAGCACGCACAAGAATGTCGGACACGGTACCCTGCAAGTGTTTGGTGACGTGGGCATGAGCGTCACGCGCCCGAACAACAATGTGTCAGCCCAGTTCGGTTTTCAGGGCTTGATGACCGGTGCTTTCTTTAACCCGGAAGCGCCCAGCGACAAAACCGGCACTGCGATCGCCCTGGGCGTAAGGTATGACCTGCCTTCGCTGTCCAAGTTTGGTTTCGAGTGGAACCACGGGTCGAAAAACTGGATCACCTTCGCGCCGGCAGCCGACGACATGTGGACCGCCAAAATGGGTACCCGTGGCGACGTCTATGAAGCCTATTACATCCAGGAACTCGACAGCAAGCCCATTTCAAGCTTCTTCAGCAAGGCGTTCTTCCGTGTGGGTGTTCAGTACTACAAGTTTGACTATACCGGCAGCAACAACTGGGTTGGCGCACCCGTGGCCATTGGTGACGTCAATGGCAACCTGATGACCACCACCCCGCTGGAAGACGCCACCAACCTGTATGCCACCTTAGAGGTCAAGTTCTGATCCACATTCATTTATCTTATTTAGGAGTACACCATGAAATCCAAATTTTCTTCCCTGATCATCGCCGCCGCGCTGGGCCTGTCCGGCGTGGCCTTTAGCGCCAATGCCTTGGCCGAAGAAGGCAAGCTGGTTGGCCCGATCACCAAGATCACCATGGCCGCTGACGGCAAATCGGCGACCGCCGTGCTCAAGGACAAAACGGGCGCGCCGGTCACCATCACCATCACCGATGAGCTGACCCTGGACAAATTCAAGGACAAGCGCATCGTCGAAGGCGACGAGATCCGCGCCCGCTTCGAGAAGGACGGCAAGAACACCAGCAAGTCGTTCAAGAAAACGGCCGGATGCTGAAGCCAGTGCCGGCCATTCCCGCGCCCGGGTCAGCGGTCTTTCACTGACCCGGATGGCCAAGCAATGAACCAGCGCATGGCCTGGGCAGTGGCCCTGGGAATGACCTGGGCCGGGTGCGCGCAGGCCACCGATGGCGAGCCACTGCGCATCACCCGGGACAGCACCGAGTTTGTGGTGCACACCCCCAGCGGGCCCCTGGTGATCAAACGCAGCAAAACAGCCTGTGGCGCTGGCAAAGGCTTTGTCCAAGCCCTGGTGCCGCAGGCCGGCGTCACCCCGGTCACCGAGATCGAGGTGTTGCATGCCCTGAACGACCCGGCCACCATGGTGATCGACATGCGCGATGAAGATGAGCCGCTGAAAACCACCATTCCCAACAGCTACCATATTCCCTACAACGAGCTGGAAGACCGGCTCGACGTGCTGGGCTGCCAGCGCCTGTCCGGCAAGTCATGGGACTGCCGCCGTGCGGTGAACATCGTGGCGTTTTGTCATGGCCCAATGTGCCTGCAAAGTCCCGCCGGCATTGCCAGCATCGTGCGCCTGGGCTATCCGGTTGGCAAAATTGCGTACTACCGCGGCGGCATGACGGACTGGGAGGCGTTGGGTCTGACCACCGTCATCGGTAACCGTCCACTGAACTCGCGGCCAGTACCATAAAAGCCAAACACCCGGCCATCTGGCACTGATTTCAAGGAGTCGCCCATGCGCAGCCTGTTTCTCGCCTTGTTTTTGAGCGCGACAAGCGCCTGGGCCGGCCCGGACGACCCGTCCAGATTTGACGCTGGCGCGCTAGGCGCCCAGCGCGCGGTTTACCAGTTCAACTTTGAAAACCCGCAGGACCTGGAGCAGGGCCTGGGCTACCTCAACAATCACCTCAAGGCGCTCAAGCAGCAGGGTGACTTGGGCCAATCGCAACTGGTGGTGGTGGCGCATGGCAACGAGCTGCACATGCTGTCGCGCCTGAACCGTGCCGCCTACCCGGACATTTATGACGAACTGAAGGCCCTGACTGATCAGGGTGTGTTGTTCAGGGTGTGCCGCAATGCCGCCAACTTTCGTGGCTACCAGCCCGAAGATTTTTACGATGTGGTGACCGTGGTACCCGCGGCGATGACCGAATTGGTCAAATGGCAAGCCCAGGGCTATGGCTACATTTCAGGCGACGTGATCCAGCGCACCAAACGCAAGCCAACCCTTGACCTGAAATGAATCGGGCTGGGCTCTGACTCAGGTCGGCAGTACTCGTTCGCCGCCCAGCGCCTCCAGCAGTTCGGGCAGTGCCTTTTGCAACTCACCGGTGGCAATGGCCACATCGGCGTCAAAGCCGTCGTCTTTGCCCGGGCTGGCACCTTCCAACACCCCCTCCAGAAACGCCAGCTTTTTCAGTTGCAGCCCTTCGGTGAGCACAAACGAAACCCGGTCGTTCCAGGTCAGGGCCAGGCGGGTTGGCATTTTGCCGCCTTCGATGTGTTGCCTGACCTCGTCGGTATCGAGCCGATGGCGTGCGTAGCGCACCACGGCTTTGGACTCATCGGCGGCCTTGAGTTCGCATTCCCGGTCGACGCTGAAGCCGGGTGGCGCTTCCTGGCTGACCAGCCACTCGGCCATGGCGGCGCCCGGCGAGATCTGGGTGTCGATCAGGCTCAGGGCCAGGCCCGGCAGGCCTTGCACCAGCAGGGTGACCAGCTCATCGGCACGGGCCTGGCTGCCGGCGTCGGTGACCAGCAGCTGGGCGTCGCGGTCGATCCAGACCCGGGTGCTGGACTGCTTGGTGAAAGCCATCGGCAACAGTTCCAGCCGGATGTCGTCCTTGAGGTCACGGGTCTCCTTTTTGCCGGGTTTGCGCCCGGTGCTGGCTTCAATCTGGGCCACGCGCTCCAGGGCCTTGCGGTTGACCACCGAGGCCGGCAGGGCGCGGGTCTCGGTCATGAGCTTCAAAATCCATTGGCCTGCCACCGCTTCCAGCAGCGGCCCGTTGGCCTCGCCGCGCGGCGCCACCCAGCCGATCGATTTTTCCTGGCTGGCGCCACATTCAACAAAGGGGTTGTCCTGCAGGCGGGCCTCGACTTCTTCGGCGCTCAGGCTCCAACCCGGAGCGATGCGGTACATGATGACATTCTTGAACACAGAAAACTTTCTAAAGATAGCGCCAAAGGCGAAACCGCCAATCATCCCATTAATTCCGGACGCTGCGCCTGGCAAAACTTTACATGTTTTTCACGCATCCTTATGCCCGCGACACACAGGCGGTGCATACTTCTTTTCACGCCGATGCCATTTTCAGGTCATTGGCTTTAACCTGAAGGACTTGATCATGAAAACCAATCTCAAAATTTCTCTGGTTGCCGGCCTGCTGACGGCGGCCGGTCTGGCTTACTCGCAGGGCCCCATGGGCGACGTGCTGTGTGACATGACCGGACCGCATGGCACCATGCAAGGCCAGGGTATGAGCTACCGTGGCATGGGCAAGATGGATCCGGCGAAGCTGCAAGCCATGATGGACACGCGCCACGCAGCCCTGAAAACACAACTCAAGATCACCCCCGCGCAAGAAGCTGCCTGGACCGACTTTTTGGCCAGCCACAAAGCCCCTGCAGGCAGGATGGGCCAGTTTGCGGTCATGCCTGACATGGCCAGTCTCACCACCCCCGAGCGTCTGGACAAAATGAAGGAACTGCGTGCCCAGCACATGGCCGAGATGAGCGCCGCCATGGACCAGCGCACCGAAGCCACCAAGGTGTTTTATGCGGTGCTGACACCCGAACAGCAAAAGGTGTTTGATGCCCGCACCCTGCAAGGCCCCGGTGCACGCAGGGGCGTGCACGGTGGCCAAGGCATGATGCAAGCCAAGTAGTAAGTGCTGCCAGGCCGGCTGGCCGCTTGTGGCAACATTCGCCTGTCTTATTCACTGAGCAGCCATGTCCAACGCTTTGCCACACGCCCAAAATCCGGCCGCTTCCAGCGCCAGTCCCCTGGTCCGCACCGTTGCCGCGGGTCAGCCCCTGTCGTGGCTGCTTAGGGCGTGGCATGACCTGACCCGCTGCGGCTGGATCAGCCTGTTGCACGGTGTGGCCATCGCCCTGGTCGGCGCGGTCATGCTGTGGGTGGCGCACGAACGTTTCTGGTTCATGGCTGGCGCGTTTTCCGGCTTTTTGCTGGTAGGTCCGGTGGCCCCCGTTTTTGCTTCGACGGTGATCACCATCCCTTTGTTGCTGGACCGGCAGGTCAGCATCGGGCAGGCCATCGCCACGAGCTGGCAGGTGATCTTTGCCAATCCGGTGCCGATGGCTTTTTGGGGCGCGTTGATCATGCTGCTGACCT
>JALNWC010000228.1 GCA_023231075.1 Rhodoferax sp. | reverse complement strand
CATGCCAGGCTGGCAAAGCCACGCCCGGCCGCCAGCGAGGCGGCGGTGAGAATGGCGTTGAGCACCATCGACGGGTCCGCCACGCCACGCCCCACAATGTCATAGGCGGTTCCATGCGCCACCGTGACGTGCACATAGGGCGGCCCGACGACCAGCGCGATGTTGCCGGAAAAGCCCCAGGTCTTGATCGCGATATGGCCCTGGTCGTGGTACATGGCCAGAACCAGGTCGTAACGGCCCTCGATGCCCTGGCGGAACACGGTGTCGGGACTGACCGGGCCGACCACGTCAATGCCCTCGGCGCGGGCCTGTGCCACACCCGGCTTGATCTGCGTTTCGTCTTCCAGCCCCTTGGCGTGAGGGTTGAAGCCCGCCACCGCGATGCGGGGCTGGCCAATACCCCACTGGCGCAGCGCGGCATCCAGCTGGTGCAGGGCGCGCGCAATCAGCTCAGCCGTGATCAGGCCGGAGACTTCGCGCAGCGGCAGGTGGTCTGTCAAATGCGCCACCCGCAGCGGGCCCGAAGCCAGCAGCAGATAGCTCTCGCCGGGCTTGACGTTGATGACACGGTCGAGCACGCCCGCCATGCTCATGGCTTCGGCGCTGATCGGCCCCATGACGGTGGCCCCCAGGCGACCGGCCCGCGCCAGGTGGTCGGATTCGTCGAGCCAGGTGGCAACCGCCCGGCCGCAGGCCGCATTGTCAACGCCCGGGGTGATGTCGGCTGGCGCCAGTGCACCTGAGTCGATGATGTCGAGCACATCGCTGCGGTCCAGAATGTCCTCGGGCCCGGCGACCACGCGCACGCTCGCCGTCGACCCGGCGATCCGGATCGCCTGCCGCATGCTGGCGGCACTGCCGATCAGCACCGGACGGCACACCGCATGCAGCCGCCCTGACGCCCAAGCCTTGGCCACCACCTCCGGCCCCACGCCGCAGGGGTCGCCAATCACCACGCCCACCGGCGCCCGGCTGCCGGCCACCGCCGGCATCGAATGAAGCAGATCAGCCCTCATGCCGCGCCCTCCAAGCCCAGCCAGCGCCAGGGTCGCCAGGCGGCCGACCGGGTCCGGGTCCATGATCGCGAACGGGTAGTCGCTGCCCAGCATGAGCCGCGTCGGCCCGAAGGTCTGCAGCAGGTAGGCGATGGTGGCGCTGTCATAAACCAGGTTGTCGTAGTACATGGTGCGGGCGGCCTCGCGCGGCGCCCGATCTGGCCGCGGTACAGGGCATCTTCCAGCGCGTTGAGCAGGTCTGCCTGCGCGGTGGCGGGGGTGAGGATGGGTTTCATAGGGTGTGTCACCTTTGCAGGGGGTGAGGGCGAGCGGCCGGATGACCGGCTCGCCTTTTTCGGACCATTCATTCCTGGATGACGACCGGGGAAAAACGGCGTGGTCAGGTCGCAGGGCGGTGCTCAAAACGGGTACTGCGCTGCTTTCTCGCTCACGCTCACCCACTGGGCTTGCGTGAATTCCTCGATGCTGGCGGGGCCGCCAAACCGGCCGCCGCTGCCCGAGGCCCCCATGCCGCCAAACGGCACCTGGGGTTCGCAGTTGATCGGCTGGTCGTTGATGTGCACCATGCCGGATTTCAGTTGCGAGGCCATGCGCAAGGCGCGGGCGGTCGACCTGGAGTGAATCGCTGCGGCCAGTCCGTACTCGCTGCTGTTGGCCAGGGCGACCGCTTCCTCGTCGGTATCAAAGACCGTGATCGGCGCCACCGGTCCGAAAATCTCCTCGGCGAAGGCGGGCATGTTCACACCCACGTTCGACAAAACGGTCGGCTGGTAGAAACGCCCTTCGTGCGTGCCGCCGGCGAGCAAGGTGGCGCCGGCCGCAATCGACTCGGTCACGATGCGGTGCACGCGTTCGGTCTGGCGGTCATTGATCAGCGGGCCCAGGTGCGCCGGGCCGACATGGGGGTCGCCCACATACAGCTTCTTCGCGCGCTCGACCAACTTGGCGGCATAGGCGTCGGCGACGCTGCGGTGCACCAGATGGCGGCCCGCCGCCATGCAAATTTGTCCCTGGTGCAAAAATCCACCCCAGGCGGCGCAACTGCTGGCGCCGTCGAGGTCGGCATCATCAAGCACGATCATGGCGTTGTTGCCGCCCAGCTCGAGCGCCACCTTCTTCAGCGCCCGTCCGCAGAATTCGCCGATCTGGCGTCCGACCGCGGTGGAGCCGGTGAAGGAGATCATGTTCACGCAGGGATGGCGCACCACGGCGTCGCCGGCGGCTGGACCGCCCGGCAAGACCTGCAGCACGCCCGGCGGCAAGCCGGCATCCTCGAACAGGCGGGCAATCAAGGCGCCGCCCGTCACGGCACTTTGCAGGTCGGGCTTGAGCAACACGGCGTTGCCCAGCGCCAGGGCTGGCGCCACCGAGCGCATCGCCAGGAACAGGGGGAAATTCCACGGTGCGATCACGCCCACCACACCGAGCGGGACGCGCTGCCACAAGTTGGTTCGCCCCGGAACGCTGGACGGGAACATCATGCCGTTGGGCAGGCCGGCCAGGGCCGCCGCCTGCTGCATCTGCTCATGGGTGATGCCGACTTCCCACTCCCCCTTGGGCACGATGGAGCCGCACTCGCGCACGTTCCACAGGATGAACTCGGCAGCGCGCTCCTTGAGCAGCCGCGCCGCTTCGCGCACGATGGCGGCGCGCTGGTCAAACGGTGTGGCGGCCCACGCCTTTTGGGCTGCCTGGGCGGAGCGCGCTGCCGCGTCCACGTCCTCGGGCGAGGCGACGCCGATTTCGCCGAGCGCCGCACCCGTGGCGGCTTCGAGCACGGGGGCGACGCCGCCTTGAGCGGCAACCCAGCTGCCGGTGAAAATCTTGCCGCTCCAGCGTTCTGTTTTGACGGGTGTGTTCATGTCTTCTGTCTCCATGTGGTGATTAAATTATTCATGTGCAGCCACACAGCGCTTTCACGCCATGCCAGCCTTTGCACTGAGGCTGTCTGTCCCCGGCTTGCTGCGGTCAAAAAACCGGTCGGCAAACACGGCCTCCGCTGGCACGCCGGCGCGCCGTGCCAGCGCGTCGGCCGCGTCCACCATGGGTGGTGGCCCACAAAGGTAGATCTGCGACTGGGCCAGTTCCGGCAACCCGAGCAGCTTGTCGGCCACCAGGCCGCGCTGCCCCGTCCAGTCGCTCTGCGCATTCTCGGACGAGAGCACAGGAATATAGTCAAACGGTGCCGGCCAACGGGCGGCCAGCTCAGCGATGGCCTCACGGCCGTACAAGTCTCTTTGCTCGCGCCCGCCGTAGAACAAAGTGACCGGTCGAACGCACTGGTCAAGCAAGGCCTTTTCGAGCATGCACTTGATCGGCGCCAGGCCGCTGCCCCCGGCGACGCACACGATCGGTCCGTCCGCGTGACGCAGGCGGAACCGCCCCAGCGGCCCGCGCAGGGTGAGCGTGGACCCCACCCGGTCCCCCTCGAAGAGCCAGGTCGTGAAGGCGCCACCCGGCACCCGGCGAACATGAAAACAGGGGCGGTCCGTGCTGCCTTGCTCAGGCGCGTCAGCGAAGGAATAGCTGCGCGCACCATCGATACCGTCGATCTGAAGATCGGCGTACTGGCCCGGGATGAACGTGAGCTGCCGATTCAATTGCAGACGCAACTCGACAATGTCGTGCGACAACGGGGTCACCGAAGCGACCTTGCCCTCAAACAGGCTGGGCGGTGGCCCGACCTCGCTGACCAAACCTGCCAGGTGGATCCGCAGGCTGGTGACGGGAATCGACTGGCAACCCAGGCGCCAGCCGTCCCGGAACTCTTCCCCGCTCAGGCAGACCGCCGCCGAGTTGAGTTCACTGATCTTGCCGTCGAGCAATTTAAAGCGGCACGTGCCGCAGGTGCCCACCTTGCAGTCGCAGGGAAAACCGATCCCGGCATCCTGCGCGGCCTCAAGCAGCGTCTTGCCGCGTGCGACCTCGAATTTCAGACCATGCGAGACCACCTCGACAACAGGCACTTCACGCTTGCCGAATAACTTCTTTAACATCAAAACTTCCAGTGGATAAGTTCAGACAAGACAGCGGCAAGGCCGCGTCTGCATGGAACAGGGAAATCCTTCAAACCCAGCCCGCGCGCCGATTGGCCTCTGCGGCCAGCTTGCGCTCGGCCTCACTGGCGAACTGGCGATCCCACTGCGCCAGGCGCGGCTTGGCGATGAGGGAAAACCACAGGGGCGGGAACAGGATGCCGCTGAGGAAACAGACAAAAAGCGAAGGCATCTGCGGTGCTTCGGGTTCCGGCTTCAAGGCATAGAACGGGGTGTACCCGTCAAAATGGTGATTGATGTGATTGGTGATCTCCACGCCAATCGGTCGGGCAATGGCGCCCATATGGTTCCAGGCATGGTGCTTGGCGATGGGTGCTCCCGGCATGCGCTGCAGGCCGTAGTGCTGAAAATAATTGAAGGCTTCGACCAAAGCCTTGGCGATCACCATCGAGGTCACGGCCATGCCGGCTGCCAGACCGCCCGCAAAGTAGCCACAAAGGGCCGGAACCAAGGCCAGCAGTACGACTTCCTGGTAGGTGCGATTGCGCCAGTTCCATGGCGACAAGCCGAGCCGGCGCAGGCGTTGCGCCTCACCTTTGATCGCCTCCGAGTAAGCGCCGTAGCTGGCACGGAAAATGAAGGTGTAGATAATTTCACCGCGGTAGGCCGTATCCGAGTCCGCCGGTGTGTCCAGATCGAGATGATGCCCTTTGACATGCGCGATGTCGCGGTTCGGGTCGCCGTAAAAAGTGCTCACAAGTTGCGCCACGCGGCGCGGGAACCAGTGCCGCCGATGCATCAGTTCGTGCGCCACCGGCAGGTTGGGCACGGCACTGAGCCATGCCAGGGTGGCGATGCTGCCGCCGATGGACCAGGCCGCATCGGGGCCGTTCAGTGGATTGGAACCATTGGCGACGGACATCACGAATAGCACCCACACCGCAATCAACAAAAGGCAGTGGGCATAAAGCGCCCCGTCGACCAGCCACGGCCTGCTGATCCGGCGCACCGCGAGGTCGCGTGGCAGCACCAAATCCAGAAAAAACAACACCGGGAAGGTCGCAATACCCAGCCATATCCAGGGGCCGCCGAGCGCAAAGCCCAACACACCCGCAAATGTTGTCGTTGGAACAATAAGCCAATACCGTAAAGTGTCCATGAGTTTGTCTCCTTTAATTTAATT
>JALNWC010000227.1 GCA_023231075.1 Rhodoferax sp. | reverse complement strand
GGTTGCGCCACGATGGTGCGGGTCAGGCGCAGCGAATCAGCCGCCACCTTGCGATCCATCTCGGTGCTCAGGTAGTTGGGCGCGATGGCGGGGGCTGCCGTGAAGTCGGGTGACTTGATCTGCACGCTGCCCCGGCTGCCGGGGTTGAGGTTGCAAACGCTGGCGGTAAACGCCGGGAAGCTGTGCAAGGGCTCGCCAAAGGCCTCCAGGCTCAGCGGTTGCACGTGGAATTCGACGTTGGGGTAAGGCTGACGGGCATCACTGCGGGTGAAAGCGCCCAACTGGCTTGGCGCCATGCTCATCGGGCCGCTGCGCTTGAGCGCATATTCGAGACCGATCATGGCCTTGCCCCAGAGCGAATCGGCTTGCGTGTTGAGGGTTTTGACGTCCTGCACCCTGTACACCGAGCGAATCTGCAGATGGTCCTGCAGGTTGGCCCCGACGCCGGGCGCGTCATGCACCACCTTGACGCCGTGTTGCTGCAACAGCCCGGCCGGGCCGATGCCGGAGAGCTGCAAGATCTGCGGCGAACCCAGGCTGCCGGCGCTCAGAACGACCTCGCCTGAAGTTTGTGCCGTGACCCGGCCGCTGGGTGTCTGCACCTCGACACCGGTGCAGCGCAATTGGCCGTTGGCCTGCGCTTCGATGTTGAGTTTGACCACCTGGGACGAGGTCCAGAGCGTGAAGTTGGGGCGGCTCATGCAGGTGGGGCGCAAAAAGGCCTTGGCGGTGTTCCAGCGCCAGCCGCTGCGCTGGTTGACCTCAAAATAGCCCACCCCTTCGTTGTCGCCTTGATTGAAGTCGTCGGTTGCAGGAATGCCGGCTTGTTGTGCGGCCTGGGCAAAGGCGTCGAGCAGGTCCCAGCGCAGGCGCTGTTTTTCGACCCGCCACTCGCCGCCCGCACCGTGAAACTGCTTGAACTGGTTCAGCTTGTCCGGGGTTTGACTGGCTGGCAAGCCATCAAGCCGGTAATGGCTTTCGTGGGCCATGAAGTCGGGCAGGCTGTGGTGCCAGCTCCACGCCTCGTCGCCGGTGAGCTGGGCCCACCGGTCGTAGTCGCGCGCCTGGCCGCGCATGTAAATCATGCCGTTGATGCTGCTGCAGCCACCCAGTACCTTGCCGCGCGGGTAGCGCAGGCGGCGCCCGTTCAGGCCGGCATCGGGCTCGGTCTGGTACAACCAGTCGGTACGCGGGTTGCCAATGCAGTACAGGTAGCCCACCGGAATGTGAATCCAGTGGTAGTGGTCGGCGCGACCCGCCTCGATCAGCAACACGCGCTTGGCGGGGTCACGCGACAGGCGGTTGGCCAGCAGGCAGCCGGCGGTGCCTGCGCCGATGATGATGTAGTCAAAAGGGGTACTCATGGCGAAGGTCTCTCGATTGTTCTTGCGCATCGCGTGGTTCACGCCGTGTCTGTGCCGCCATTTTGCCGCATGGCGCGGACCGCCTCGAAAAAAAGCGTGAGCCATCGGCTTGACGTTAACATGCCGGACACATCGCCCTCAACCATGCCCGCCGCCGTCCCCACGCTGACCCTGCAAACCGCCCCCGATGGTGCGCCCGGTGTGGTGCTGGGCGGCAGCTGGAGCGCGGCTCGGCTGGCTGAGCCGTCCGCCTGGCGTCGCATCAGCCAGGCTTTGGCTGATCTGGCCACACGGGGCGCCGTGCGTTGGGATTTGCGCGCCATCACCCGGCTTGACCACACCGGGGCCCAGCTGCTGTGGAACAGCTGGGGGCACCAGTGGCCGGCGCAACTGCAATGGCAGCCAGGCCAGCGCGCCATGCTGGAGCGGGTGGCGCGTTTTACGGCACCGGCGGTCAAACCGGCGCGCCGTACGCCGTGGCAGCTCTTTCTACGGCTGGGCGAGCAGCTCTGGAAGTTGTGGGATCACCTGGTGGGCATGTTGGCGCTGGTGGGCCAGTTGCTGCTCGATGTGGTGGCGCTGCTGCGCGCCCCACAACGCGGGCCGTGGCGCGACGTCTCGGGCCACCTGTTCCGGATCGGGGCCAGGGCGCTGCCGGTGACGGCGCTGGTCGGTTTTACCATTGGCGTGGTGCTGGCCTACCTGATGTCACGCCAGCTGCGCCTGTTTGGCGCCGACACCTTCATTGTCAATATTCTGGGGCTGTCGATCATTCGTGAGCTCGGCCCCATGCTGGCGGCGATTTTGATTGCCGGGCGTTCGGGGTCGGCCATCACGGCGCAGATTGGCGTGATGCGGGTCACCGAAGAGCTCGACGCCATGCGCGTCATGGGCATCCCCCGGGGCTACCGGCTGGTGCTGCCGCGCGCCATCGCGATGGCCATCGCCATGCCCCTCATCAGCGTCTGGACCACGCTGGCCGCGCTGCTCGGTGGCATGCTGGCGGCCGACGTGGTGCTGGGCGTCACGCCGACGTATTTCTTTGCCGCCTTGCCGCGTGCCGTGGCCATCAGCAACCTGTGGCTGGCGCTGGGCAAGTCGATGGTGTTTGGTTTGTCGATCGCGCTGATCGGCTGCCACTACGGCTTGCGCGTCAAGCCCAACACCGAGAGCCTGGGGCAGGGCACCACCGCCTCGGTGGTCACCGCCATCACGGTGGTGCTGCTGGTGGATGCGGTGTTTGCGGTTGTTTTCAAGAATGTCGGTCTATGAACCTGCCCGTGGTCGACATTGACAAATTGTGGTCGGTATTTCACGAGGCCGGGCGCGACGTGGTGATCCACCAGGACCTGAACCTGCGCATCGAGGCCGGCGAACTGGTGTCGATCGTGGGCGGCTCCGGCAGCGGCAAAACCGTGCTGCTGCGCCAGATGCTGGGGCTGGAGGTGCCGGCGCGCGGCCGCGTGACGGTGCTGGGCGAAGCCGCGGCCGACATGGGACGCGAGGGTGCGGCCAGCCGGGTCGGCATGCTGTTTCAGCACGGCGCCCTGTTCTCGGCCTTCAGCGTGCTCGACAACATTGCCTTTGCCCTGCGCGAACTCAAAACCCTGCCCCACGACCTGATCCTGGATGTGGCCATGGTCAAGCTGCGCATGGTCGGCTTGAACCCGTCGGCCGCGCACAAGATGCCTGCCGACTTGTCTGGCGGCATGATCAAACGGGCGGCCTTGGCGCGCGCCCTGATCATGGACCCGCCGCTGCTCTTGCTCGATGAGCCCACCGCCGGCCTCGACCCCGGCAGCGCCGACGAATTTTGTGCCTTGTTGCAGTCGCTGCACCAGGAGCTGGGGTTGACCGTGGTCATGGTCACGCACGACCTCGACACGCTGCTGGAGTTGAGCACGCGCATCGCCGTGGTGGCCGACCGGCACATTGTGGCCAGCGGCAGCGCCGCCGAAGTGATGGCGCAGCCGCACCCGTTCATCAAGGAATTTTTCCTGGGTGAGCGTGGCCGCCGTGCCAGCGCCCTGCTGGACGCGTCAATGCGCCCGTCGGCCAGCCTATTTGCCGATACAAAAACTTGAAAAAATCACGCCAAGCAAATCGTCCGAGGTGAATTCACCGGTGATCTCACCCAGGGCGTTTTGCGCCAGCCGCAATTCTTCGGCCAGCAGATCGAGCGCCTGCGTCCGGCTTTGCAGGTGAATTTGTGCCTGTCCCAAATGGTTTTGGGTCTGCTGCAAGGCCTGAACGTGCCGTTCGCGGGCCATGAAAACCCCTTCCGAGCCCGACTGCCAGCCTGCCACCTGGAGCAGTTTCTGGCGCAAGGCATCGAGCCCGGCGCCGGTTTTTGCTGACAGCTGCAAACCCTCCGGCAAGTCGGCTGCAGCCGTGGCGTCCCGCTTGTTCCAGACCTCGATCACCGGCACCTGCCGTGGGATTTTTTGCGCGATGGCGCGGGCAATCGCCGCATCGTCAGCGCGATAGGCGGCTTGGTCGATGCGCGTCAAATCGTGCAGAAACAGCACCGCATCGGCCTGCGCAATGGCCTCCCAGGCGTGTTCGATGCCAATTTTTTCGACCTCGTCCTCGCTCTCGCGCAGCCCGGCGGTGTCAATCACATGCACCGGCACGCCTTCGATCTGGATGGTCTGCTGCACCTTGTCGCGGGTGGTGCCGGGAATGGCGGTGACGATGGCGAGTTCGGCGCCGGCCAGGGCGTTGAGCAGCGACGACTTGCCGGCGTTGGGTTGGCCGGCAATCACCACCTTGATGCCTTCGCGCAGCAGCGAGCCCTGTTGCGCGCGGGCCATCACCCGGGCCAGGCTGTGTTCCAGCCGGTCAAGCTGCCCCTGCGCATCGGCCTTTTGTAAAAAGTCGATGTCTTCCTCGGGGAAATCCAGCGTCGCCTCGACCAGCATGCGCAAATGGATCAGGGCATCGCGCAATTGGTGAATCTCTTGCGAGAAAGCGCCTGCCAGCGAGCGGCTGGCGCTGCGTGCGGCGGCCTCGGTGCTGGCATCGATCAGGTCGGCAATGGCTTCGGCCTGCGCCAGGTCGATCTTGTCATTGAGAAAAGCGCGCTCGGAAAACTCGCCCGGCAGCGCCACGCGCAGCTGCGCCAGACGGGGTGCGCCACTGGGGCCGGGCTCAGCCGCCGCCTGCAGGCAGCGCGCCAGCAGCAACTGCAGCACCACCGGTCCGCCATGGGCTTGCAACTCCAGCACCTCTTCGCCGGTGAAGGAGTGCGGCGCCACAAAATAAAGCGCCAAACCATGGTCGATGGCCTGGCCGGTGGCATCCAGAAAAGGGGTGTAAGTGGCTTCGCGCGGTTTGAGTGGGCGTCCGCACAGGGCCAGCACCAACTCGTCAAGGCCGCGCCCGCTGACCCGCACCATGCCCACCGCGCCACGACCCGGCGCTGTGGCAATGGCCACGATCGGGTCACTGTGGCGTGGCAGGCTCACGTCAGGGCCCCCTTACGAAGCGTTGGGGACCGAGCGGGTGCACTTCGTGTCACTGCGGTCCGTCCCACAAGGTGGACATCCAACATCCGACGAAATGTTGGGGACCGAACGGGTGCACTTCGTGTCACTGCGGTCCGTCCCACAAGGTGGACATCCAACATCCGACGAAATGTTGGGGACCGAACTGGTGCACTTCGTGTCACTGCGGTCCGTCCCACAAGGTCTCAGAATTTGGGAAAATGAAACTTCGGCGGCACGCCCATGCGGGTGTTGATAAGCCACTGCTGGGCAATCGACAGCACGTTGTTGGTGATCCAGTACAGCACCAGGCCGGCCGGGAAGAAGAAGAACATCACACTGAATGCC
>JALNWC010000226.1 GCA_023231075.1 Rhodoferax sp. | reverse complement strand
GCAACATCGACGCCAGCAAGCTGGTCGATTTCAACTCGGGCGCCGCCGAGCGCGGCATCTGCGCCCTGCCTTACGTGCGCCAGAGCGACGGCAAAACGGTCTATTTCCCGGTCAACCTCATCGGCAACCTGTATGTCAGCAACGGCATGTCGGCGGGCAACACCCGGCTGGAGGCGCGCACCCAGGCGCTGTCCGAGATTTTCGAGCGCGCCATCAAGGCCCGCATCATCAGCCAGGGCCTGTGCCTGCCCGACGTGCCCGAGGCCGTGATTGCCCGCTACCCGCGCATTGCGCGTGGCATTGCCGCGCTGCGCGAGGCCGGCTTTGGCATTCTGGTCAAGGACGCCTCGCTGGGCGGCCAGTACCCGGTGATGAACGTCACGCTGCTGAACCCGCTGGACCAGGGCTGCTTTGCCAGCTTTGGCGCCCACCCGCGCTTTGAGGTGGCGCTGGAGCGCGCACTCACCGAACTGCTGCAGGGCCGCGCGCTCGATGCGCTGTCAGGCTTTCCGGCACCCGGCTTCGACCTCGATGAAGCCGCCAGTTCCACCAATATCGAAATCCATTTTGTCGACTCCAGCGGCGTCATCCACTGGAAGTTCCTGGGTGACGTGCCTGACTTCGAGTTTGTCGACTGGAACTTCAGCACCACCACCGCCGAAGACTACGCCTGGAGCCTGGCGCGCCTGCACCATGAAGGTCACGAGGTTTTCATTGCCGACTTCGAGCAGCTCGGCGTCTATGCCTGCCGCATTCTGGTGCCGGGTTTGTCAGAGATCTATCCCGTTGACGACCTGGAGTTCGAGAACAACAGCATCGCCAACCCCTTCCGCGAAGCCGTGCTGAACCTGCCCGACCTTGACGACGAAGAATGTGCCGACCTGCTCGAAACCCTGAACGAATCCAACCTGGCCGACCACCGCCCGGTGGCAGGCCTGATCGGCCTGGCCGCCGATGCCGGTTCGTTCTGGGGCGACCTGCGTCTGGGTGAACTCAAGACCCTGCTGGCGCTGGCCGTGGGCGACGAAGCCGCCACGCTTGAGGGCTGTGAATGGATTTTGAACTTCGACCAGATCAACCCGCAGCGCAAACGGGTGTATGCCTGCATCCAGAACCTGATCAACTTTGCCGACATTGGCGACAGCGGCCCTTACCTCGACACCCTGGCGCTGCTCTACGGTGCCGGCCCGCTGGCACAGGCGCACGCACTCATCATGCAAGAAGACCGCTTCATGGGCCTGGGCGCCCCTGGCCTGGCGCTCGACGGCTGTGAGATGCACCACAAGTTGCTGGCGGCGTACGACAAGATCCATGCCGCGGTTTGATGATGTCGTTGTGGGAGCAGCGTCTTGTGGAGCGGCATTTTGTGGGAGCGGCGCCCTCGCCGCGATTGGCCCCAACAGCCATCGGCCCGAGGGCAGGCCTCCCACGAAGGCTGGACTTCCTGCATGCTGACACCTGACTGGCCGGCGCCTGCTCGCGTGCAGGCAGTGTGCACCACGCGCGCGGGCGGGGTGTCTGTCGCGCCTTATGACAGCCTGAACCTCGGCGACCATGTGGGTGACGATGCTGCCCATGTGGCCGTCAACCGGGCGATTTTTCAGCAAACCATCGGCGCGCACCCGGTTTTTTTGAACCAGGTCCACGGCACCCAGGTGGTGTCACTGGATGCTTCCACCCCGGACGGCACCATAGCCGACGCCTGTTTCACCGACCAGCCTGGCCTGGCCTGCACCGTGATGGTGGCTGACTGCTTGCCGGTGCTGTTCGCCACGTCCGATGGCCACCGGGTGGCTGCAGCCCACGCCGGTTGGCGCGGTCTGGCCGGGCAGGGCGGGGTCGGTATTCTTGAGGCAAGCGTCAAGTGCTTGCACGCCGATGACCTCCTGGCCTGGCTCGGGCCATGCATTGGACCGCAGGCGTTTGAAGTCGGCGACGAGGTGCGTGCCGCCTTCACCGCAGGCGATCCGATGGCGGGCGACTGTTTCAAACCCCAGGCGCTGCTGCCGGGCAAATGGCTGGCCGACCTGGCTGGTTTGGCGCGCTTGCGGCTGCGCGCCCTGGGTATCACTCAAATTTACGGCAACGACAGCAGCGCACCCTGGTGCACGGTGGGCAATGCCTCACGCTTCTTTTCCTACCGGCGCGACCGTGTCACCGGCCGCTTCTGCGCCAGCATCTGGTTGGGCGCTTAAGGCGGCCTGCGCCGCCTGCAGTTCGGCGCTTTCCCGGGCCTTGATGGCGCGTCGGCGTGCCGGTGTTCCCATCACGTACAGCACCAGGGCCATGGGCAACAGGCCATACAAAACAAAGGTGATGATGCCGCCCAGCAGCGTGCCGGCGCTGTGGGTGGCCTCGGCCACAGCCATGAGAGCGGCGACGTAAAGCCAGGCAATTGCAACGATATACATGGGAAGGGTGGTATTTTGGGGTGAAAATTGGCGCGTGTCATGATTTCGAAGGTCTTGACCTGGGATACTATTCAAATCATTTGTTGACCACCTCAATTAGGGATAAGCATGAACGAAAACGTTTCGGAAGTTTGGCTGCAATCGGCTCAAAATCTACAGCAATCCATGGCCGAAAGCTTGAGCAAAGCCTTTGCGTCGTTTCAAAACATGGACCTCGGTGAAGCCAGTACCAAACTGATGGCACCCACGGTCAACGCCCCCAAGATCAAATTTTCTGCCGCAAAACTGCAAGAGCTGCAACAACAGTTTCTGGCAGACGCTGCCGAACTCTGGGCCAACAGCGCCCAAGGCAAACATCAACTCGCCGACCGCCGCTTTGCCGACGAAGCCTGGACGGCCAATCCCGCTGCCGCCTTCTCTGCGGCTTCGTACCTGCTCAACGCCAAGACACTTGCCCAATTGACCGACGCGGTCGAGACCGACCCCAAAACCCGTGCCCGCATCCGCTTTGCCGTGGAGCAAATCACCGCCGCCTCGTCTCCCAGCAATTTCATGGCCCTGAACGCCGAAGCGCAAAAGAAAGCCATCGAGACCCAGGGCCAGAGCATTGCCAAAGGCCTCCAGAATCTATTGCATGACATGCAGCAAGGCCATGTGTCGATGACCGATGAGAGCCTTTTCGAGGTCGGTAAAAACGTCGCCACCACCGAAGGCGCGGTGGTCTTCGAGAACGAACTGTTCCAGCTCATCGAATACAAGCCGTTGACCGAAACCGTTTACGAAAAACCGTTCCTGCTGTTTCCCCCGTCCATCAACAAGTTTTACATTCTTGACCTGCAGCCGGAGAACTCGCTGATTCGCTACGCCGTGGCGCAAGGGCACCGCACCTTCGTGGTGAGCTGGCGCAATCCCGATGTCTCGCTGGCCAAAGCCAGCTGGGACGACTACATCGAAAAAGCCGTCATCAAGGCCATCAAGGTCACGCAGGACATCACCGGCGCCAAAACCATCAACACGCTGGGCTTCTGCGTCGGCGGCACCATGATGGGCAGCGCCCTGGCCGTGCTGGCCGCGCGTGGCGAAAAACCCGTGGCCAGCGCCACCTTTTTGACCTCGATGCTCGACTTTGCCGACACCGGCGTGCTCGACGTCTTCATCGACGAAGCTTTTGTCAAATACCGCGAGCAGGAAATGGGCCAGGGCGGCCTCATGAAGGGCAAAGACCTGGCCATGACCTTCAGTTTCCTGCGCCCCAACGAACTGGTCTGGAACTATGTGGTCGGCAACTACCTCAAGGGCGAAACCCCGCCGCCGTTTGACCTGCTGTACTGGAACAGCGACTCCACCAACCTGCCGGGCCCGTTTTACGCCTGGTACCTGCGCCACACCTACCTGGAGAACAACCTGACCAAACCCGGCGTGGCCACGGTCTGCGGTGAGAAGACCGACCTCAATCTGGTTGATATCCCGGTGTATATCTATGGCTCGCGCGAAGACCACATCGTGCCGATTGGCGGTGCCTACGCCTCCACCCAATACCTGCCGGGCAAAAAGCGCTTTGTCATGGGCGCCTCCGGCCACATTGCCGGCGTCATCAACCCGCCGGCCAAGGGCAAGCGCAGCCACTGGATCCGCGAAGACGGCAAGCTGCCCGAGTCGGTCGACCAATGGCTCACCGGCGCGACCGAGCACAAAGGCAGCTGGTGGACCGACTGGTCCAACTGGCTGGCCACCCAGGCGGGCAAGGAAATTGCCGCGCCCAAGACCTATGGCAAAGGCAAGTACAAGGCGATCGAAGCCGCACCGGGCCGCTACGTCAAGGCCAAAGCCTAATCCTTTCAATTTTTAACCAGGAATCAGGAAACATCATGGAAGATATCGTCATCGTCGCAGCTGCTCGTACCGCCGTGGGTAAATTTGGTGGTTCATTGGCCAAAGTTCCGGCCCCTGATTTGGGCGCCACCGTCATCACGGCGCTGCTCAAGCAAACCGGCGTCAAAGCCGACCAGATCGGTGAAGTCATCCTGGGCCAGGTGCTGGCCGCAGGCTCGGGCCAGAACCCGGCCCGTCAAGCCATGCTCAAGGCGGGCATTGCCCAGGAAACCCCGGCCCTCACCATCAACGCCGTCTGCGGCTCGGGCCTCAAGGCTGTCATGCTGGCCGCCCAGTCCATCGCCTTTGGCGACAGCGAGATCGTCATCGCCGGTGGCCAGGAAAACATGAGCGCCTCGCCTCACGTCCTCATGGGCAGCCGTGACGGCCAGCGCATGGGCGACTGGAAAATGGTCGACACCATGATCAACGACGGCCTGTGGGACGTCTACAACAAATACCACATGGGCATCACCGCCGAAAACGTCGCCAAGGCGCAAGGCATCACCCGCGAAATGCAGGACACCCTGGCCCTGGCCAGCCAGCAAAAAGCGGCGGCAGCCCAGGCCTCTGGCAAGTTCAAGGACGAAATCGTTCCGGTCATCATTCCCCAGAAAAAGGGCGATCCGCTGGTCTTTGACGCCGACGAATTCATCAACAAAAAAACCGATGCCGAAAGCCTGGCCGGTCTGCGCCCGGCCTTTGACAAAGCCGGCAGCGTCACTGCAGGCAACGCCTCCGGCATCAACGACGGCGCTGCCGCCGTCATGGTCATGAAGGCCAGCAAGGCGGCTGCCCTGGGCCTCAAACCCATGGCCACCATCAAGAGCTTCGGCACCACCGGCCTGGACCCCGCCATCATGGGCATGGGCCCGGTCTCGGCCTCGCGCAAGGCGCTGGCCCGCGCCGGCTGG
>JALNWC010000225.1 GCA_023231075.1 Rhodoferax sp. | reverse complement strand
TTCGGTGGGTTGCGCCATTTTTTCTGACTGTCCGATCCGTGCCCATGGCCACCAACTTTTCCTGTTCGGCAGAGCTGCAAGTCAGACCGGTTGCGATGGACGCAGAGTCGGCTTCAGCAGCAGGGGCAGAGGATGGCGCTGCACTTGAAGCTTTAGCCGGTGCAGGCGGCTGAATTTGAGGGTCGGACATTGATGGGGCCTGGGTTGAAGCGCCAGGGGACCTGGGTTTTCTGCCTCTTGTCAAGGGCTTCAGCCCGCGTTCTTCTCGAACGATGCCAAGGTGGCGCACAAGGTGGCCTTTTGTGACTTTGATGTCATGTTTTTGCAGTGCAGAGGCAATTCGTTCCATCGACATGCCCTGTTTCAAAAAAGCTTCAATGACCTCGAAGGCCGAACGCACGATCAGCGCGGGGTCATCCTTTTGGGCGAGTTCAATTTCTGCGCGGAGAATTGCGTCGATTTCGGAGCTAATGCTGTGCATGATTCCCCATACCGACAGGGTGCAAGTTGTGGTGTGACAGGTGGCGCGACAGGCGCAATCACGGTCACGACACGCAGGCTGGCAGGCGAATCAATTGCGCCTGCATTGCCTGGCGACACGCGGATCGACAGAAAAATTCAAATGCAAGCACAGGTGCTCTGACAGTCGAATCGATGCCTTACCTGGTAGCCGCGGCAAAGGCTGTGGCAGCAATCCTGACCATGCTCGGATGCAAGGTACCTAGTTTTGGTATTTGGCCATGTGGAGCGTGGGGTGGAACGGAGAAGTAGGCATCGTTGAACGGCAGTTCAAGAACATTGCGCAGATCAAACTTGGTGTCGTAACTTAGTCCGGCACTGGCATAGGCGACAGGGTGCTCGTCTTTTGAGATTCGGAACTCCCCACCGTAAAGCCGATCAATTTTTTGGCTGGTCCCATACGCCACGTTAACAAAAATATGTCCGTCATCGTCTTCTTTCGTCGAAACGATGAGACCGGGGCGTGGCTTGGGTTTGGGCTGGATGTTGTCAGGAAAATGGCACCAGACAATTTCCCCGGCCGTGGGCTCGTGCCACCAGCGCATCAGGCGCTTTCGATTTCAAAAAGGCTGCTGCGGATAGTCCCACCCCTGACCTTGGGGGCCGTCTTTTTGATAAGGTTGAGTTGTGCTTTGGTCAACGCACCTTCGTCGGCCTCGTACTGCGGCAAGAGCTTGGTCGCCAGCTCATGCAGGGCCAAATGAATGATCTGAGTTTCATCTACGCCAAGTACATCGGCCAGACGCTTGGCAGTTGTTCGTGTCACGCCAGTTGCGCTGTCTCGAGCGCGATAGCGGAAGGCGATTTGGGCGGTTGCGACTTTCATGAAGCACCTTGTGGTTTTGAGATATCTTGAAGATATCATAATGCACATCCCCGGTCAATGGTGCGCCCATTCTGAGCACACGCGAATCGACAGGCGAAGCCAACTGCAATGACAGGCGTGCTGACAGGCGAACCAATTTCAAGCAGCCGACAATGACAGGCAAGTCGACACGCAACCCGACAGCCAATCCAAAATCCATCGGCAGGCGCGCTGACAGGCGAATCAATTCACCATCAGCGTACGACTAGCAGATACTCACTGTGCAGGGTAAGGGCCTTGTGCCCACGTTTTGTGCTGCGCTAAAACTTGGCAGCGGCCCCCTGCTCAGGGCGTTGCCCCGAGACCCCGGTCAAACAACCTCGTCGCGCTTCGCTTGACTTCTATCGGTCGAGCATCCGTTCAGCGTGCCGGTTTGCTTGTTGCCAGAAGTCGAACGATGCTGCGAACCCTGATTGGGTGAATAGCCACAAATGTTATCCCCTTGTCGCCACAGTCATACTTAAATCAGAATCATTTTGATGCTGATAATTTAATCATGCGATCATAATGACACACAACAATCGCCACCTTATACTCACAGCGATCTACTTCCGCCATTGGAAAACAAGTATCCCAAGATGAGCACTAATCGCCTGCAAGACCTTGGGCACGCCCAGCGTGACCGGATGGCGTACATCGAACTGAGACTTTGGTTCGTGGGCGAAATCCGCCGTCAAGACCTGGCATTGCGTTTCGGAATCCAGACTGCTGCTGCAACGCGTGACCTGGGGCTCTATAAAGAGATCGCCACAGCCAATATCGAATACGACGGCAGTTCCAAGACGTACATCATCGGGCGAGCTTTCAAACCGATATTTGACTTTCCGGCTGAGCGAGTCTTGACCTGGTTGTCGGAAGGCTTTGGTGATGGAGAGCCCGTCAGATCCCGCACCGGCATCACCTGCGATATCCCCAACAAACTTGGACAACCTGACCTCACTACGCTGGCCAGTATCACACGAGCCATTAGTCAGAAGTTCCCGGTGCGCATCAAGTATCAATCAGTCGAAAGCGGCCAAAGCGAGCGTGAGATAGTCCCTTTCGCCTTGCTTGACACTGGCTTGCGCTGGCACACCCGTGCCTTCGACCGCAAGTCGGGTGAGTTCCGGGACTTTGTGCTGACCCGGATTCAGGAACCCGTCGTTTTGAAAAATTCCGAGGTTGCTGGGCATGAGCGCCCAGATCAAGATATCCAGTGGACCCGCATTGTTGAGCTGGAGCTTGTTCCCCATCCAGATCAATCGCGGCCAGAGATCACCCTGCTGGACTACGGTATGCGCGACGGTGTGCTCAAGATGAATCTGCGCGCTGCCACTGCTGGCTATGTGTTGCGCAAGTGGAGCGTGGACTGCTCCCCAGATCACAGTCTGCGCGGCCCTGAATATAGACTCTGGTTGCGGGATCACCTAGCGCTTTACGGTGTAAAGAATGCACTACTCGCTCCGGGGTACCGCGCTCCTGATCAACTTCGCCCAGAGACCGCAAAAACTGATGGAGAAGCTGAGTGATCGCACAACTGGAACACCTGGTCGATGAGGTCGGAACACTGCAAACCAAGCTCGTCCTGCTCATCGGGGCGCCCAATGCTGGCAAGACGGCATTGCTGTACTCCCTCGCCAACCGCAAGGGTGTCACACCGCTGAATGTCGGGGCTGAGTTGGGCGCTCGGCTTGCGGGCATGCCGCAGAGACAACGCCACCTGCACACCACAACGATCCTGCGCGAGCTGGCCGATCAGCATGCCACCGGCGACTTGCTGCTACTGGACAACATCGAACTGTTGTTCGACCGGTCTCTTCAACTCAATCCACTCGATCTGCTGAAGCGACACGCACACGCGAGACGCGTCGTGGCGGTATGGCCGGGCGAGTTGCAGGGCGATGCGAGAACGGGTCGGCTGACTTACGCCGACATGGGGCATCCAGAACACCAGGACTACGGCCTTGCTGGCGTGGTCCCCTTCGAAATTCAGTAATAGGGAAGAGAGGAAAAAATGCGCTACGGCGATCTCATTCAATTCGAACCGATCGAATCGGTCATCCAACTGCTCGACGCCAATCGTCCGGACGAGGCGAAGAAGCTCATTGCGACCTATGTCATGTCGGACGACATGGCCGAGCGGATCGCCAAGCAAATGATTCCGCAGCTTTCCTTCGACGAGTCTGTCGACCACATGGGCGTGCTGGTGGTCGGCAACTACGGCACCGGTAAGTCGCACTTGATGTCGGTGCTGTCCCTTGTGGCTGAGGACGAGGCCTACCAGCCCATGATCCGCCACCCCAAGGTTGCGGAAGCAACGGGCAAGATCGCTGGCAAGTTCAAGGTCCACCGCATCGAGATATCCAGCCAGATGTCGTTGCGGGACATCATCACCCAGGAATTGGAACTCTTCCTTGAAAAGAACGGCGTCAGCTACTCGTTTCCGGCCGCCGACAAGGTGGTCAACAACAAGGCTGCGTTCGAGGAAATGATGGCCGCGTTCGCTGAAATTCACCCCAACCACGGCGTGCTGTTGGTGGTCGATGAGTTTCTCGACTACCTGCGGTCTCGCAAAGATCACGATCTGGTGCTGGACTTGTCGTTCCTGCGTGAGATCGGTGAAGTCACCAAGCACCTGCGTTTTCGTTTCATCGCCGGCGTGCAGGAAGCCATTTTCGACAGCAACCGTTTCCAGCACGTCGCCGACAGCCTGCGCCGTGTGAAGGATCGTTTCACGCAAGTGCTGCTGGCTCGGCAAGATGTCAGTTTCGTTGTCGCCGAGCGCTTGCTGAAAAAGACTGCTGACCAGCAGAACAAGATCAGGACCTACCTCACCAAGTTCGCCAAGTTCTACAGTTCGATGAACGAGCGCATGGACGAGTACGTGCGGCTGTTCCCCGTTCACCCGGAGTACATCGGCACCTTCGAGCGGCTGATCTTCACCGAGAAGCGCGGCGCCCTGGTCACCCTGCGCGACCAGATCCAGGCCGTATTGAATGACGAGGTTCCTGACGATCGCCCAGGCCTCATCGGCTACGACAAGTTTTGGGACACCGTCACATCCAACTCGGTGTTGCGCTCAGACCCCAGCATCGGCCCCGTCCTGAAGGTATCTGAGGTACTGTCTGAGCGTGTGCTGAAGGCCTTCACCCGGCCCGCCTACAAGCCCATGGCGCAGCGCGTGATTGCCGGCCTGTCGGTACATCGGCTCACCACGGGTGGCGACATCTACGTTCCGGTCGGGCCAACCGCTGCCGAGTTGCGGGACACGCTGTGTCTGTACCAACCCGGCATCGAAGATATGGGTGGCGACCCGGCCGACGACCTGCTCACCGCTGTGCAGACTACGCTGCGGGAGATCATCAAGACGGTCAACGGCCAGTTCATCTCCAAGGCGCCGGACACCGAGCAGTACTACCTCGACCTCAAGAAGGACGTCGACTACGACGCGCAGATCGAAAAGCGTGCCGAGGCCCTGTCGGATGACGCGCTGGACCGCGCCTACTACGGCGCCATCAAGCAGCTGATGGAACGCACCGACGAGAGCACCTACGTCACGGGCCATCAGATCTGGCAGTACCAGATCGAGTGGCAAGAGCGCCGCGTCGACCGTAATGGATACCTGTTCTTCGGAGCCCCAAACGACCGACCCACAGCCCAGCCCGAGCGCGATTTCTATGTTTACTTCATCCAGCCATTCGAGCCGCCACGTTTCCGTGACGAGAACAAGTCCGATGAGGTGTTCATCCGGCTCAAAGGACTGGACGGTGCCATCAAGCACCACTTGGCTTTCTATGCGGCAGCACAAGACCGTGCCTCCACCGCCAGCGGCGGC
>JALNWC010000224.1 GCA_023231075.1 Rhodoferax sp. | reverse complement strand
CGGTCGTGTTGGATTCCGGATATTGAGCGTTGTCAAAGCAGAGCCGCACAGCAGTGGGTGGGGTATTGGGGACCGCCGATTTCGCAAAGCGAAGCGCGTATGAGGCGGGCTCCAATACCCCACATGCTGCCAGCAAAGACCCCAATTAATAATTTACCAAACCGGCAACCATGTCCCCGATGGCGAGGCAACTGGTCAGGCCGGGTGACTCGATGCCGAACAGGTTGACCAGGCCCGGCACGCCGTGGTCGCGCGGGGTCTGGATCACGAAGTCGCGGGCGGGCGCACCCGGGCCGCTGATCTTGGGGCGGATGCCGGCATAACCGGGCAGTAGCGCGCCGTCTTGCAAACCGGGCCAGTATTTGCGCACCTCGGCATAAAAAGCAGCACCGCGCGCCGGGTCCACCGTCAGGTCATCCGGGGAGTCGACCCACTGCACGTCGGGGCCAAATTTGGCTTGGCCGCCCAGGTCCAACGTCAGGTGCACCCCCAGACCGGCGGCTTGCGGTACCGGGTAGATCAGGTGCGAGAACGGTGCCCGCGTGGCCAGCGTGAAATAGTTGCCCTTGGCGAAAAACGCTTGCGGCACGTGCTGCGGATCCAGCCCGGCAAACCGCGCGGCCAGCGCCGACGCCTGCAAACCCGCCGCATTGACCACGGTTCTGGCGTGCAATCGGGTGCCATCAGTGGCATGCAACTCGATGCCGGACGGCCTGAGCAGCGCGCGCTCCAGCGGTGCATTGAGCGCCAGCAAACCACCCGCGTTTTCCAGGTCACCCAGCAGCGCCAGCATCAGGCCATGGCTATCGACAATGCCGGTGCCGGGCGACAACAGGGCCGCCTCGCACACCAGTTGCGGCTCGACCTGGCGTGCCTCGTCAGCGCTCAAAAACGCCAGATCATTGACACCGTTGCGCAAAGCCTGGTCGGCAATGCCCTGCAATTGCGCCACTTGTGCCGACTCGGTCGCCACCAACAGCTTGCCGCAACGCCGGTGGCTGATGCCGCGCTCCCGGCAGTAGTCGTACAGCAGCGCCCTGCCCTGCACACACAACGTGGCCTTGAGCGAACCCGGCGGGTAGTAGATGCCGGCGTGAATCACCTCGCTGTTGCGCGAACTGGTGCTGGTGCCAATGGCATTGGCCGCTTCGAGCACCAGCACCTCGCGCCCCTGCAGCGCCAGGGCGCGGGCCACCGCCAGGCCCACAACTCCTGCACCGATCACCACACAGTCCACTTGATCCATTTGTTTTCTCCTGGCCCGGCAACACCCATGCGCCGACAAATCAGTTTAGCGAAAATGCCAGTGGCACCCAGGCGTCGGTAAAATACAGGGTTTCTACCCAGTGGCCGAAGGGTCACTTTCACTCCCACCACAGGACTTTTGTCATGTCACTCTTTTCCGCTGTCGAAATGGCCCCGCGCGACCCGATTCTGGGCTTGAACGAACAATTCAACGCCGACACCAACCCCGCCAAGGTCAATCTGGGCGTGGGCGTGTATTTTGATGACCAAGGCAAACTACCCTTGCTGGGCTGTGTGCTGGCCGCGGAAAAAGCCATGCTGGACGCCCCCAAGCCGCACGCTTACCTGCCCATCGACGGCATTGCCGCCTATGACGCCGCCGTCAAGGCACTGGTTTTTGGTGCCGACAGCGAACCCGTCACCGCGGGCCGTGTGGCCACCATTCAGGCGCTCGGCGGCACCGGTGGCCTGAAGGTGGGCGCCGACTTTTTGAAACACGTCAGCCCCGCCGCCAAGGTGCTCATCAGCGACCCGAGCTGGGAAAACCACCGCGCGCTGTTCACCAACGCCGGTTTCACGGTGGAGTCCTACCGCTACTACGACGCCGCCACGCGTGCCCTCAATTTTGACGGCATGCTGGCCGACCTGAACGCCGCCGCGGCCGGCACCATCGTGGTGCTGCACGCCTGCTGCCACAACCCCACCGGTTACGACATCAGCCCGGCCCAATGGGATCAGGTGATTGCCCTGGTCAAGGCCAAAAATCTGGTGCCGTTCCTCGACATGGCGTACCAGGGTTTCGGTTATGGCCTGAAAGAGGACGGCGCGGTGATCGGCAAGTTTGTTGCCGCCGGCCTGCTGTTTTTTGTGGCCACCAGCTTCAGCAAGAGCTTCAGCCTGTACGGTGAGCGTGTCGGCGCCCTGAGCGTGGTGTGCGCAAGCAAAGAAGAAGCAGCCCGCGTGCTGAGCCAGCTCAAGATCGTGATCCGCACCAACTACAGCAACCCGCCGACTTATGGCGGCGCCATCGTCACGGCGGTGCTGACCTCGCCCGAGCTGCGCGCCCAGTGGGAAGCCGAATTGGGCGACATGCGCGTGCGCATCAAGGCCATGCGGCAAAAGCTGGTCGATGGCCTCAAGGCCGCCGGCGTCAAGCAGGACATGGGCTTCATCACCCGGCAGATCGGCATGTTCAGCTACTCGGGCCTCAGCAAAGACCAGATGGTGCGCCTGCGCAATGAGTTTGGCGTTTATGGCACCGACACCGGCCGCATGTGCGTGGCCGCGCTGAACAGCAAGAACATTGACTATGTTTGCGCCAGCATTGCCAAGGTGATCTAAATCCACCGCCTGTCTTGAAAACCATCAATCTGGTGGGTGGCGGCCGGGTCGGCCAGACGCTGGGGCGGCTGCTGGCCCAGGATGGGCAGGTCCGGGTGCAGGACCTGCTGACGCGCAGCCAGGCCTCTGCCGAGCAGGCGCTGGCGTTCATTGGTTCAGGGCGGGCGGTCGGCAACATGCAGCACATGCGCCCGGCCGATCTGTGGCTGCTGGCCGTGCCGGACGGACAGATCGCCCCGGTCGCAGCGGCCCTGGCAACTTGCAGCAGCTTGCCACCCGCCACGGTGTTTCATGCCAGCGGCGCCTTGGGTTCCGAGCTACTGCACCCCTTGCAAGCAAAAGGCTGGCAAGTGGCCAGCGCCCATTGCCTGCTGAGCTTTGCCAGCCCGGCGCTGGCGCTGCAGCAGTTTGCCGGCACCCCCTGCGCCCTCGAAGGCGATGCGCAAGCCTTGGCTGAGCTGCGCGCACTTTTTACCCGCCTGGGTGCCCAGTGCTTTGAGGTCCGGGCGCAGGACAAGATGCTCTACCACGCCGGCGCCATTTTCGCCACCAACTTTTTGCCCGTGCTGCAAGACCTGGCCGAGCAGCTTTGGCAGCAGACCGGCATGCCGCTGCCGATGGTGCAACACCTGCGTGCCAGCCTGCTGCACAACGCCGTCAACAACCTCATCGCACTGGGGCCGCAAGCCGCCTTGACCGGCCCCGCCGCCCGTGGCGACCTGGCGCTGGTGGCCGCACAGGGCCAGGCCGTGCAGCAGTGGGACAGCACCGCCGGCCAGGCTTACCAGGCCCTGAGTGCGCTGGCCCGGTCACTGGCGCAGCGTCAGCATCCATAGTCAGCCCCGCGTCATACGCAACAATCCGAGACCTGTTATATTGCACTGCAACATTTTTATGGAAAGGCGAACTCACGTGCTCTACAAATTCTACGAAACCCAACGTTCTTTGATGGAGCCATTCACTGAGCTGGCGCAGTCTGCGGCCAAGGTGTATGGCAATCCCTTGTCAATGTTCGGCCAGCATCCCCTGGCGCAGCGTATTTCTGCCGGTTACGACCTGCTGCACCGCTTGGGCAAGGATTATGAAAAACCTGAATTCGGCCTGCGCGTCGTGGATGTGGACGGGGTCGAAGTGGCGGTTCATGAACGCATTGAAGTCAAGAAACCGTTCTGCGAATTGCGCCGTTTCAAGCGCTTTACCGATGATGTCACCACGCTGTCCAAACTCAAGGGTCAACCCGCGGTACTGATCGTGGCACCGCTGTCGGGCCACTACGCCACCTTGCTGCGTGACACGGTCAAGACCATGCTGCGCGACCACAAGGTCTACATCACCGACTGGACCAACGCCCGCCTGGTGCCCACCTCGGAGGGCAATTTCAGCCTGGACGACTACATCAACTACGTGCAGGAGTTCATCCGCCATGTGCAAAACCGCTATGGCAACTGCCATGTGATGAGTGTCTGCCAGCCCACCGTGCCGGTGCTGGCCGCGGTGTCACTGATGGCCAGCCGGGGCGAACTCACGCCCTTGAGCATGGTCATGATGGGCGGCCCGATTGACGCGCGCCTGTCACCCACCGCGGTGAACAACCTGGCCATGAACAAGAGCATCGAGTGGTTTGAGCACAACGTGATTCACCGCGTACCCACCCGCTTCCCGGGCGCCGGGCGCAAGGTTTACCCCGGCTTTTTGCAGCACTCCGGCTTTGTCGCGATGAACCCGAGCAACCACGCCCGCAGCCATTACGACTACTTCAAGGACCTGGTCAAGGGCGATGACGCCGGTGCCGAAGCCCACCGCAAGTTCTATGACGAGTACAACGCCGTGCTGGACATGGATGCCTCGTACTACCTGGACACCATCAAGGTCGTGTTCCAGGAGTTCAACCTGGTCAATGGCAGCTGGGACGTCAAGGGGGTCGACGGCAAGGTCGAACGCGTGCGCCCCGGAGACATCCACAACACGGCCCTGCTGTCCATTGAAGGTGAACTCGACGATATTTCAGGCTCGGGCCAAACCGCCGCCGTGCATACCATTTGCACTGGCGTCGACAAGAAAGACCAGCGTCACATCGAGGTGAAAGGCGCCGGCCACTATGGTATTTTTGCCGGGCGTCGCTGGCGTGAAGTGGTCTACCCGCAAGTCAAGGCCTTCATTCTGGCCTACCAGCCCAAACCGGTGGCAGCGACCCCGGTGGTGGTGGCGAGCGCGCCGGCGCCCGTCCTGACCAATCCGGAACCCGAACAGCCAGCACCCGCACCGGCCTTTGTCTTGCCAGAAGCACCCACCACGGCTGAAATTGAGCTTCACACCGAGCTTGCCGAGCCCACCAAGACGGCCACAAAAGCCGCATCGAAAGTCCGGCCCGCCGCCCAGGTGACAGCCCCTGCGGCTGTCAGCAAAGCGGCTGAAAGCCAAGCCGCAGTCCGTGTGGCCGAAGCCGCCAAACCGGCACGCAAGCGGCCGACCCAACGCCACGAATGAAGCCCGGCGCCGCCGAACTATTGGCGGTCTTGCCACAGACCCAGTGCACGCGCTGCGGCTATCCGGACTGTGCCGCTTATGCCCAGGCGCTGCATGAAGGCAGCGCGGACATCAACCAGTGCCCGCCGGGTGGCTTCGAAGGGGTGCGGCGCCTGGCCGCT
>JALNWC010000223.1 GCA_023231075.1 Rhodoferax sp. | reverse complement strand
TTCTGGGGCAAGCGCAGTCGAGGGCACCACGATCACCGGCGCAAAGCCACCGCCCTGGGTGCGGAAGTTGGTGGTTTGACCGGCATACATGCGCGCTGCCAGCAGTTGCACCTGGCCGCCATAGCTGTAGGCGCGGATGTCGAACTTGAGGTCGGTCTGCACGCCATCGACCAGGGTCATGCGTCCGCTCGGCGGCACCAGCGCTTGCGCGACAAAATCGCTCCCCAGAATCTCGGCCCAGACACGGCGCGTGAGTTTGTCGCCACGGTAAGCGGCTTTGGCACCGTAACCCGCGACCGGCTTGAAGAACAGTTGGCGGCGTTGCGCCCAGAGTTCATCGGCGCGCTCTGGAGTGACCAGGCGCGTGGCAGGCACGCGGGCTGAAAGTATCTTGCGGTCGGCAGCCGAGGCACCCCAGGCCAGCAACAACTCGCTCTGGCTCAATGCAATCAGGTTGCGCTTGTCAGCCAGCAAAGCGTGGGCGCGTGGGTGGGGCGTCAGCACCACGGCATTGGCTGCATGCGCCTGGCGCAGGGCCAGGTGATTTGGCTCGATCAGGTAAAAGTCGGTCAGGCGGTTGTAGACCATGTCGACCGGCAGCCCCTGGTGCATCAGCTTGCCGCTTTGCCAGCTCAGCTCTGACGGGTCGGCAATGGCTGCATGAATGCCATGTTGGCTGAACAACTGGCGGAACAGCTCGAATTCTGGCGCCAGGTATTGGTCCGGCGGGGCCTCGTCGACGATCACCACCGAGCGCCAGGGGGTGGCACCGCGCTGTTTTTGCCATTCGGCGGCAAACATGTCAAAAATGGTATTTTTCAGGGTGTCGCGCCGGGTGCTGGAGGTAAATGCCCAGTCCAACTCGTCGCAGCAGGCTTCTTGCGCGCGGGCCAGGGCCACATTGAGCAGCAGGCCACCGGCGTTGGTGTTGATTTCGATGAGCTGCGGGCCGTTTGCGCTCAAGTGAAAGTCATAACCCATGCAGGCGCCGAGCGGCCCGAAGTCGTGCTGCGCCGACGCGTCTGCCCTGGCGAGTGCCTGTGCCTGGAAGCCGGGCAGGGCGGCGACACGCTCGATGGCCGCAATGGTGGCCGTGATCTGCTGCTGCACCTGTTGCGAGATGAACACGACGGTGGACGAAAACAGGTTGGGCCGGGTTTGCGTGATGTTGGCCATCATGCCTTTCAGGCTGGGCTCGCCCTCCAATTGCTCGCGCAGGCGCGCCAGGTTCAGGGTGCGGCAAAAACAGTCGCGGTTCAGAGCCTCGGCAGAAGACTGGGCGCCGGCTGTGGCAGGGGTTGAATTCATACAGGACAGGATTCTGCCTGAGTCGGTTTGTTCCTGTCGGGGGCTGGAACGCAACTGGGCGTGAAGGGTACCTTGACCACCTGCAAGGTAACGTGGCTGATCCCGAATCGGTCGTGCATCAACTCGGTGGCCTCATTCAGAAAAGCATCGTCGGCCTGGCCCTGCGGCATGACCAGATGCGCCGTAAGCGCGACGTGCGCCGTGCCCATGGCCCAGATGTGCAGGTCGTGCACCTGGCTCACGCCGGGCAGCGCGGCCAGGCAGTCGTGCACCGCCTGGGGGTCGATGTGCGCGGGCACGCCGTCAAACAGCAGGTGCAGCGACTGCTTGAACAGGTCCCAGGTGCCCCACAAAATCACCGCGGCAATGCCCAGGCTCACCACCGGGTCGAGCCAGGTCCAGCCCTGCCACAGGGTCAGGGCGCCGGCCACCACGACACCGGCAGACACCAGCGCGTCGGCCGCCATGTGCAAAAAGGCGCCGCGGATATTGAGGTCGTGTTCGCGTCCACGCATGAACAGCAAGGCGGTCGCGGTGTTGATGACAATGCCGATAGCGGCCACCACCATGATGGTCACGCCCTGTTCCTGCAGCGAAACTTCGTTGGACATGAGCCGCCCGATGGCCTCCCAGGCCAGGCCGCCCATGGCCACCAGCAACAGCAAGGCATTGACAAAGGCAGCCAGAAGGGTGGCGCGTTTCCAGCCGTAGGTGTGGCGTGCGTCGGGCACCAGCCGGATGGCCAGCGCGCCGCCCCAGGCCAGCACCAGCCCCGCCACATCGCTCAGGTTGTGCCCGGCGTCGGCCAGCAGGGCCAGCGAATTGACGCGCCAGCCATAAAACGCCTCGATGCCGACAAATGCGAGGTTGAGGACGATGCCAATGGCAAAGGCGCGGTTGAAGTTGGCTGGGGTGTGGTCGTGGTCGTGACTCATGGGTTTTCTGAATGAACGCAGGTGAGTATGGTACTGCCCACTTGGGAATAAACTGGTCGAGTGAAGAGAGCGCTTCTTGCCGCCTTGGGAATCTGTATCCTTTGATTTGGATCAATCGTTCGGCAAAGCGCCGGGCGCTAGAATGAGCACGAAGTCATTGTGTATTCAATCTTTAATACACTGTTTTCGTGTTTTCCCTTTAACTTCAGGAGTTAAGCCATGTTCAAATCCTCTATTGCCATCGCCAGTGCATCCGCTGTATTGGCGCTTGCCTTCTTGAACCCCGCGCACGCTGCGCCGGACGAAGATGCTGCCAAAGCCTTGATGAAAGCCAACGACTGCACCAAATGCCATGCCGTTAACAAGACCAAAAAAGGCCCGGCACTGACGAAAATTGCCGAAAAATACAAAGGCAAGGCCGACGCGCAGGCCAAGCTCGTGACCAATTTCACCACTGGTCCGATGGTCAAGCTGGCTGACGGAACCGAAGAAAAACACAAAGTCATCGATACCAAAGATCAAAAAGAGCTGAACAATCTCGCCGACTGGATCCTGGCTCAGTAATTCCAGCGCGTATTTCGGCAAGCTCGTGGCCACCGTCCTCACAGACCGTGGCCATTTTTTTGTTAATCGGTATTGGTATTGAATGATGCGACTCAAATCCTCACTTTTTCTGGGCGGGCTGGCCTGGCTGCTGGGCGCCTGCCTGAGCTTGCCGGCGCTGGCCGCCAGCCCGGCGCCTGACGCCACACTGTCCAAGCTTGACAACGCCACCTGCCTGAGCTGCCACGACGGCAAAAAGGGCAAGCTGGAAATTGCGGGTGCCGATGGCAAGGCACGTGAGTTGCATGCGGTCATGCCGGATAAATTTGGCCAGAGCGTGCACGCCAACATGCGCTGTGTGGCCTGCCACACCGACATCAGGGACAACGCCGAAACAGCCAATGCCCATGCCAAAGATCCGGCGCTGAAACTCGCCAAGGTCGATTGCGCGGGCTGTCACCAGCAACTGTGGGAAGACGCCCAAAAGGCCGGCACCGCGCAGACCAAGCCGAGGCTGGAACGGGTGGTCAAGAATATTGCGGCCTACAAAGCCTCGTTTCATGCCCGCCCCAATGCGGACGACAAAACCAAACCCAATGCCTCATGCGACAACTGCCATGACACGCACAGCTTCAATGTGCCTGCCAAGAACACGCCGCAGCATGACCAATGGCGCCTGGGCATTGCCAACAATTGCGGTACTTGTCATGAAGACCAGCTGGATGACTACTCTGGCTCCATTCACGGCAAGGAAGTCCTGGAAAAGAAGAATGTCAAGGCTGCCGTTTGCACCGACTGCCATTCCACCCACGCCATCACCAGCTCGAGTGTCGATCCTTTCAAACTGGCGGTCACTGAACAATGCGGCACCTGCCATGAGGCCAACCTGAAAACCTACATGGGCACTTACCATGGCCAGATCAGCAAGCTGGGTTATACCTACACAGCCAAGTGCTATGACTGCCATGGCAGCCACAAGATTTTGAAGGCCGACGACCCGAAATCCATGGTGCACATCAATAACCGCCTGAAAACCTGCCAGTCCTGCCACAGCGGCAAGCAAGAGCTGGCCTTGGCACCGGCAGGTTTTGCCACTTACCAGCCCCATGGCCATGCAGGTGACTTCGACAAGTACCCCCAGATCTGGGTGTCTTGGCAAATCATGCTGCAACTGCTGATAGGTACTTTTGCCTTCTTCTGGCTGCACACCTTGTTGTGGTTTTATCGTGAGTTCAAAGAGCGCCGGGAAAAAGCAGGTCAGCCCCATATCAAAATGGACAACATCCTTGAGAAGTACAAAGGCAAACATGTGCGTCGCTTCAGCCCGATCTGGCGCCTGGCCCACGTCACCTTCGCCCTGAGTCTGATGGTGTTGACCCTGACCGGTATTCCGCTGTTCTACCCGGGTTCACCGTGGGCGGTGCCGCTCATGACGGCATTGGGTGGCCCGCACACAGCAGGCATCATCCACCGTACCTCTGCGGTGTTTTTCGCCGGCGTATTCTTCTGGCACCTGTTCTACATCGCCTGGCGCATCGCCAAAAACTGGAGCAATTTCAAGTTCTTTGGGCCGGAGTCCCTGGTGCCCAACCTGCAGGACGGCAAAGACATGCTGGCCATGTTCAAGTGGTTCTTTGGCATGGGCCCGCGTCCCAAGTTTGAGCGCTGGACCTATTGGGAGAAGTTTGACTACTGGGCTCCGTTCTGGGGGATGACCATCATTGGTGTCAGTGGCCTGATCATGTGGCTGCCCAACGTCTTTGGCGCCTTCCTGCCGGGCTGGGTGTTCAACGTGGCGGCCATCTTCCACGCCGAAGAAGCCTTCCTGGCGGTGGTGTTCCTGTTCACCGTGCACTTCTTCAACAACCATTTCCGGCCCGACAAGTTCCCGGTCGAGGTGGTGATGTTCACCGGCACGTTCTCGCTCGAAGAGTTCAAGCATGAGCACGCGCTGGAATATGAACGCCTGGTCAAGAGTGGCGAGTTGGAGAAGTACCTGGTGGATGCACCGTCGCCCGCCAAGTTGACTGCGGCCAAGGCGCTCGCATTCGTGCTGATTGCTTGCGGTCTGACATTGCTGACGCTGGTGGGCATCGGGTTCTTCACGAGCCTGTAAGTTGACAGTCTGCCCCCCGTGTCGGAGATCCCGGCACGGGGGCACCCAAGCCTCTGGATCACACGATGCGCAACAAGGCCCGCTCAGGGCCTTGTTGCGTTATGACCTGGCCTTCCTTGACGCCATTGCGGCAATTTGACGATAACGTGACGATAACGACCGATCCGCCGGCGGCATGAGAAAAATCAATGCCACCCGCGTGATCCTGGGCAGCCGACATCCGACAAAGTGTTGGGGTCAGAGCACGTCGCTTCGCGAGTGGTCTGACCCGCAAGGTGGGCAACCGACATCCGACAAAGTGTTGGGGTCAGAGCACGTCGCTTCGCGAGTGGTCTG
>JALNWC010000222.1 GCA_023231075.1 Rhodoferax sp. | reverse complement strand
TGGCGAACCAATGTTCACGGGCCTTCATGATCAGGGCCGTGGCCTCGTCAGCAGACTGGCCGGTCATGTCGGTCAGTTCATCTACCGCCAGGTCGGCCAGGTCATCCAGCACATGGATGCCGTTGTCCGCCAGCTTGCTGATCAACTCGGCCGTCATGCCTTCGAGATCACGCAACGCCAAGGCTGCGCCGCCCACATTTTCCTCGTTGGCGATTTCCATCGTCAACAAGGCGTCTTTGGCGCGGGTGCGCAATTCGCTGACCGTGTCTTCGTCAAAGCTCTCGATTTCGAGCATTTCCTCGAACGGCACGTAAGCCACCTGTTCCAGACTGGTGAAACCCTCGGCAATCAGCAGGTCGGCGATTTCCTCGTCGACATCGAGCTTTTCCATGAACAAACGGCGGCTGACGTCGACTTCGCCGGCCTGCTTTTCTGCAGACTCGGCGGCATCGAGAATGTTGATTTTCCAACCCGTGAGTTCAGCGGCGAGGCGCACGTTCTGGCCGCCGCGGCCAATGGCAATGGCCAGATTTTCCTCGTCCACCACCACATCCATGGCGTGACGCTCTTCGTCCACCACGATGCTGCTGACATTGGCGGGCGCCAAGGCGCCAATCACGAATTGCGCCGGATCTTCGCTCCACAGCACAATGTCCACGCGCTCACCGGCCAGCTCGGTGGTGACGGCGTTGACACGCGTGCCACGCACACCGACACAGGTGCCAATCGGGTCGATGCGCTTGTCGTGCGACAGCACGGCAATCTTGGCGCGCGAACCGGCGTCACGGGCGCAGGATTTGATCTCGAGCAGGCCCTGCTCGATTTCTGGCACCTCGTTGCGGAACAGCTCCTTCATGAACTCGGGCGCGGAACGCGACAGCACGATGGGCGCTCCGCGCAGCGTCAGATCGACTTCCATGATCATGGCGCGCACGCGGTCGCCGGTGCGAAAGTTCTCTTTGGGAATCATTTCACTGCGGCGCAGACGGCCTTCAACCCGGCCCGACTCCACGATCAGGTCACCCTTGTCCATGCGTTTGACGGTACCGACAAATATTTTGTCGCCGCGCGACATGAAGTCGTTGAGCAGCATTTCACGCTCGGCATCGCGAATCTTTTGCAAAATAACCTGCTTGGCCGCCATGGCGCCAATGCGACCGATCGGCAAGGACTCGATGGTTTCCTCGATGTACTCATCCACCTCAATGTCAGGGATTTGTTCTTTGGCCTCAAACAGCAGGATTTCCTGGTCAGGCAATTGCAGTCCCGCCTCATCGGGCACCACATGCCAGCGACGGAAGGTTTCGTAATTGCCGGTATCGCGATCGAGCGCAACCCGGATATCCACCTCACCCGAGTAAAGTTTTTTGGTGGCTTGCGCCAAAGCCGATTCCACAGCCCCAAAAACAACATCACGCTCCACGTTTTTTTCGCGTGAGATGGCGTCAACCAACATTAACATTTCGCGATTCATGCCATGTCTCTCCTGTTTCAATTCAAATCTAACGGTTGCGGCTCGGGGTCAGGCGCTTGCGCACGACCCTTGAAACTCACAATGGGTGCCAAGCGCGCCTCTTTCAGCTCGCTCAACACAAAACCCAGCGCCTGCGTCGGCGCAGGCGGCCTTTTTTTACTGATCTTCTGACCCGGTTTGGTCACGGGCTCATCGCGCCAGACAATCTGCCAGGCACACTCGGCTTGCGGCGACGCATCGGTTGCCGGCTCAACGCGCTCCAGCACACCCCGAAATTTCTTGCGCGTGGGGCTCACCTGCCCTGCCGCCGCACTGCCCAAGGGCTGCTTCAGCGTGACATCAATCACATGGCCAACAAAACGCGCAAAGTCCTGGTCATGCCGCAGCGGGCGGTCAATGCCCGGCGAAGACACCTCAAGACGCTTGTAATCCACCTCATCCACCTCCAGCGCGTATTGCAACTGGCGGGTGACTTTCTCGCAATCTTCCACCGTGACAAACTGCTCACCTGGCCCGGTTGACTCGCCTGCAGCAACAGCAGGCGACCAGGGCAAGTCAATGGTGATGCGCAGCAAACCACCGGCAGAGCGATCGATCTCCACCAGGTCATAGCCCAAGCCAGCTACCGTTTGCTCAACAATGTCTTTTAGCGCCACCAAAACCCCAAATTACTCAAGTCGTCAAAAACAATCGACCAAAAAAAACGGGCGGAAGTGACTCGCCCGTTTGGTCGTGAAGGCGGGATTATATCTGAAAATATAAGGGAAAGCCCTTGATTTGCAAGGATTTATCCAGCAGCGCCGACCAAAATCCGGGTGTACTCGTGCTGCGGACGCGTCAGCACCTGGTCCACCGGACCCGACTCGACCACGGCGCCGTCTTTCATCACCAGCACGCCATGCGCCATGGCCCGGATCACGTCCACGTCGTGGGTGATCAGCAAATAGCTCAAACCGCGTTCGCGCTGCAGCTTCTGCAACAACTGCAGCACCTGTTTTTGCACCGTCACGTCCAGCGCACTGGTGGGCTCGTCGAGCACCAACAGGCTGGGCTTGATGATCAAGGCCCGGGCAATGGCCAGCCGTTGACGTTGCCCACCCGAAAATTCATGCGGATAACGCTGCAGGGTCTGCGTCATGGCAGCAGCGTCAGCCATGCCCAGCCCGACATCACGCAGGGCGGTCATCACCAATTGCCGGCGTTCGTTTTTGGAGCGCTGCGGGGCATGCACACCCAGGCCCTCGCCGACGATTTCTTCCACCGTCATGCGCGGCGACAACGAGGAAAACGGGTCCTGGAACACCACCTGGACCTGGCGCCGCAGCGCTTTGTTGCGCGCGGCATTGGCGCCCCAGGTCTGGCCGCCCATGTGCAACGCCCCCTGAAACGGCAACAAGCCCAGAGCGGCCAGCGCCAGCGTCGATTTACCGGAACCCGACTCACCCATGATGCCCAGGGTTTGCCCCTTCATGATGTCAAAATCGGCGCCCTGCACCGCGACAAATTCTCCACGCTTGAACCAGCCACGAACACCTGGCAGCGGCGTCGGGTAAACCACCCGCAAGTCGCTTGCTGACATGACCGCAGTCGACACACCCAGCGTCTCGACCACGTCACGCACCGGTTTACTGGCAATCAAACGCCGGGTGTACGCATGCTGCGGCCGCGCAAAGACTTCAGCAGTAGGACCCTGCTCAACAATCCAACCGTTTTCCATGACGATGATGCGGTCGGCAAAACGCCGTACCAGGTTCAGGTCATGGGTGATCAGCAGCACCGCCATGCCATGGCTTTGCTGCAAGCGCACCAGCAAGTCCAGAATCTGCCCGCGCAAGCTCACATCAAGGGCGGTGGTGGGTTCATCGGCGAGCAGCAGTTTGGGCTGGCAAGCCAGCGCCATGGCGATCATGACGCGCTGGCGCTGGCCGCCACTGAGCTGGTGCGGAAAAGCCCGTGCGCGCCGCGCTGGCTCGGGGATGCCGGTTTCAGCCAGCAACTCAAGGACTTTTTTCACCGCCTGTGTTTTGTCCATGTCAGTCTTGAGCACCAGCACCTCGGCAATCTGCTCACCCACCGTCATCAAGGGATTGAGCGCTGTCATCGGCTCCTGAAAAATCATGGCCATGTCACGCCCCCGAACCGCACGCAACTCGCTCTCGGGCAGTGTCAGCAAGTCCCGGCCATTGAACAGGGCCTGGCCACCCAGCCTGGCATTGGCGGCCAGGCGCAGCAGGCTCAAGGCTGAGACCGTTTTACCGGAACCTGATTCCCCCACCAGCGCCACCCGTTCACCAGGCACGATGGAAAAATCAATGCCGTGCACCACCTCGTGGCCCGCAAATGCCACCGACAGGCCACGCACCTCCAGCAACGGCGTCTCACTCATGCCGCGTCCGCCTTGCGCGGGTCGAGCGCATCGCGCAGTGCGTCACCCATGAAAGTGAGCAACAGCAGGGTCACCACCAGCACGGCAAAGGTGGCCAGCGAGATCCACCAGGCATCGATGTTGTTTTTCCCTTGCGACAATAATTCGCCCAGTGATGGCGTCCCCGGCGGCACGCCCAAACCCAGAAAGTCCAGCGAAGTCAGCGCCAGAATGGCCCCGCTCATGCGAAACGGCAAGAACGTCACCACCGGGGTCATGCTATTGGGCAGCAGGTGGCGCCGGATGATGTGCCAATTGCTGACCCCCAGCGAGCGCGCCGCGCGCACGTAATCAAGCTGCCGGTTGCGCAAGAACTCGGCCCGCACGTAGTCGGACAAGCCCATCCAGCCAAACAGGCTCAGCAAAATCAGCAGCAGCGCCAGGCTGGGCGCAAACACGGCACTGAAAATGATCAGCAGGTACAACTCGGGCATGGCCCCCCAGATTTCAATAAAGCGCTGAAACGCCAGGTCGGTCTTGCCGCCAAAAAAACCTTGAATGGCCCCGGTCAGGATGCCCAGCAGCGTGCCCGTGAAAGTGAGCGCCAGGGCAAACAGCACACTCACCCGAAAACCATAGATGAGCTGCGCCAGCAAGTCACGACCCCGGTCATCGGTGCCCAACCAGTTGTCCGCCGTGGGCGGCGACGGGTTGGGGGCCTTGGCGAAATAGTTGAGTGTTTTGGGACCATAGGGGTTGGGGGCAAACAAAGCCCAATTGCCGTTCTGGCCGAGTCGTTCGCGAATGAAGGGATCGAGGTAATCGGTGGCGGTGTCAAAGTCGCCACCAAAGGTCTTCTCGGAATAATCACGAACCATGGGGAAATAAGTTTCACCCTGGTAACGCAGCAACAAGGGCCGGTCATTGCTGACCAGCTCGGCCATCAGACTCAAGCCCACCAGCAAACAAAAAATCACCAGGCTCCAGTAACCGAGTCGGTTGCGTTTGAAGCGCAGCCAGGCACGCCGCCCCGGGCTCAGGCTGGCTGCAGGGGGCTTAGTCAAACTTGACACGCGGGTCCACCCAGACATAGGACAAATCAGAAATCAGCTTGGTCACCAGGCCAATCAGGGTAAAGAAATAGAGCGTGCCGAGCACCACCGGGTAGTCGCGCCGAATCACGCTCTCATAGCTCAGCAAGCCCAGACCATCCAGGGAAAACAGCGTCTCGATGAGCAGCGAGCCGGTAAAAAACGCGCCGATAAACGCCGCCGGGAAACCTGTGATGATGGGAATCAGCGCATTGCGGAACACGTGTTTCCACAGTACCTGGCGCTCATCGAGGCCCTTGGCCCGTGCCGTGATCACATATTGCTTGCGAATTTCTTCCAGAAAGGCGTTTTTG
>JALNWC010000221.1 GCA_023231075.1 Rhodoferax sp. | reverse complement strand
TTGGGCGCACCTTGCCGGGCATCGCGCAGCTTTTGGTACAGGCCCCGGTCCTGCCATTGCTTGACCCATTGCGGTTCGCGTTTGGGCAGGTCACCGCGCATCGGAAACGGGGTGTCGGGCAGGTTCAGGGTGCTGCGGTAATCAGCTTTTCCGGCGGTGCCGACGGCATCAGGTGTCTTAGTGGTCATGGTGTTGCAGGGAAGCAAAGTAGGCACGGGCGTGCTCGCAGTCCTGACGGATGCCAGCGGTCAATGCAATCAGGGAGTCGTATTTGAGTTCGTCGTGCAGTTTGTGGAGAAGTTCCACGCGCACGATTTTACCGTAGGCCCCCTCGGCGCCCAGGTGCGCCGGCCAGTCCAGACAATGGGTTTCCAACAGCACCCGCCCGCCATTGACATCGCGCGGGTCAATCGACGGGCGGATGCCCAGATTGGCGACGCCCATCAACGGGGTCTCGGCCAAACCATGCACCAGCACCGCAAAGATGCCGCTGGCCGCCGGCTTCCAGTGGGCAAAGCGCTGGTTCAGGGTCTTGAAGCCCAGGCTGCGACCCAATTTGCGGCCATGCACCACATGACCCGAGATGCGGTAGGGGTGGCCCATCAGGCGGGTGGCGTCCGCCATGCGGCCCTCAAACAGCGCCTCACGCACGGCCGAGCTCGACACCCGCAGGCCATGCACCTCATAGCTGTTCATGCGGGCCACATCAAAGCCCTGCTTCATGCCAGCCGCGTCCAGCGTGGCGTAATCACCCGTGCGGCGCTGGCCAAAGCGGAAGTCGTCGCCCACCAGCACGTACCGGGCACCCAGCCCCTTGATCAATACCTCGTCGATGAAGGCCTGCGGCGACAGGTTGGCCAGCCGCGCGTCAAAAGGCAGCACCACGGCCTGGTCGACGCCACTGTGCGCCAGATCCAGCAGCTTGTCGCGCAAGGTGCCCACGCGCGCCGGTGCCAGTGCGGGGTTGTGGGTGAGGGCGGCAAAGAAATCGCGCGGGTGCGGCTCGAAGGTCAGCGCGCAACCGGGCACGCCGCGCTGCTGCGCTTCGCCCTTGAGCAAGGAGAGCATGGCCTGATGGCCGCGGTGCACGCCGTCAAAGTTGCCAATCGTCAAAGCGCAGGCTGGCGCAATGTCTGGGTGCTTGAAACCTCGGAAAATCTTCATGAATTGTTATAGTTTTGATAGCGTTACTTGTGCATTTACAAGGGGTTGACGTCAAGTTGACACATAAAAGGAGTATATTGTGTCCGAGATGCTGGCAAGCCGCAGCTTGCCGTCGCCGTTTGTGCAGTGGAGCCAGGTTCGGATGACGTACTTTTCGGGAGTCGTGTTTTGAAAGTCTTGAAACTGTCAGCGCAGGGTTTGCCCCAGTCTTGGATTTCGCTTGAACAGGCGGTGATTCATTACGCGGCAGAAGAAGTGCGCTGGGAAGTGGGCCGGCAGGTGGCGGTGTTTCATGGCGGGCACAATGCGCTCACGGGCCAGCAATCCATCATCACGGTGTCGAGCATCATCGGCACCAAAGGCGTTCCCGGCATCAACCCGTTTGATCTCAAACCCGGCCTGACCAACAGCAAACTGTTTGTCCGCGACCGCAACCTGTGCGCCTACTGCGGCAAGCATTTTGACGAACATGAGCTGACGCGCGAACACATCATTCCGTTTGCGCAAAAAGGCATCGACACCTGGATGAACGTGGTCACGGCATGCCGCCCCTGCAACCACCGCAAAAGCCATCGCACACCCGAACAGGCGCACATGCCGCTGCTCTACACGCCTTACGTGCCCAGCCTGTGGGAAGACTTCATTTTGCGCAACCGCCGCATCCTGGCGGATCAAATGGAGTTTTTGATGGCCCATGTGCCCAAGTCGTCGCGTTTGGCCGCCTGAGCCCCTTTTTCTGTGCGTTTCGGTAGGTTGTGGCTGGTGTTGCAGGACAGACTGCAGTCTGACAAACCCGGCATGCGTCGGGAACTGGGAGTAAAAATGAAAATGAAGCAATTGTCCTGGCGCCTGACGCCCTTGTGCGTGCTGCTGGGCAGCGTCTGGGCGACGGGTAGCTGGGCGGCCCCTGCGGCCCTGGCGGCACCAGCGCCTGCGCTGGAGGCCAACGCTGCCGCGCAACCGGCGCTCATGCACGCCAAACTCTGGTCCTTGGGCCTGGACCCCCAGCCCTATCTGGTGAGCGAAAAACTCGACGGCGTGCGGGCCTTCTGGGACGGTCAGCGCCTGCGCTTTCGCAGCGGCCTGCCGATTGCCGCGCCGGACTGGTTCACCGCCGGCCTGCCCAAAACGCCACTCGATGGCGAGTTGTGGCTGGGCCGGGGCCGTTTTGACGAACTCTCCGGCACGGTACGCAAAAAGCGGCCGGTCGACGCCGAATGGCGCCAGCTGCGCTACATGATTTTTGACCTGCCCGCTGCCACGGGCTCGTTTGCAGAGCGTGCCTTGCGCATGAACACCCTGTTGACCGAGGCCAAGCAGCCCTGGCTGCAGGCGGTGCCTCAAACCCGGCTGCCTGACCCCGCCGGCTTGCAGGCCTTGCTGAAACAGACCGTGAACGCGGGCGGCGAAGGCCTGGTGCTGCACCGCGCCAATGCCCTGTGGTCGCCCGGGCGCAGCGATGCCCTGTTCAAGCTCAAACCCCTGCCCGATGAAGAGGCCCGCGTCATCGCCCATGTGCCGGGCAAGGGGCGCCACGCCGGGCGCATGGGGGCTTTGCTACTGGTCTTGCCCGATGGCCAGCAGTTTGCCCTGGGCACGGGTTTTACAGATGCCCAGCGCGCCGATCCGCCCCCGGTGGGGGCTGTCGTCACCTACCGTTACCGTGACCGCACGCCCAGGGGGCTGCCCCGGTTTGCCTCGTTTTTGCGGGTGCAGCCACAATAAGGCGCATGAGCAAAGCCTTTACCAAAGAATCAGACAACCCTGACGACGAAGACGACGAGATCCGTCTGCCGCCCTTGCCCGCAGGTGGCAAGAACTACATCACGCCCCAGGGTTTTGCCGCCCTGCGCCACGAGCTCAAGGACCTGATTGACCTTGAGCGCCCCAAGATGGTGGAGGTGGTGCATTGGGCCGCCAGCAACGGCGACCGTTCGGAAAACGGCGACTACCACTATGGCAAAAAGCGCTTGCGTGAAATCGACCGGCGCATCCGTTTTTTGATCAAACGGCTTGAAATGGCCGAAGTGGCCGACCCGTCGCTGCACTTTGGCAACACCCGGATATTTTTTGGCGCCACCGTCACCTATGCAGACGGGCAGGGCGAACTGCGCACCGTCAAAATCATGGGCATCGACGAAGCCAACAGCGCCCGGGGCGAGGTCAGCTGGGTCTCGCCCATCGCGCGCACGCTGCTCAAGGCCGAGGAGGGCGATGTGCTCAAGCTGGTCATGCCGGACCGGGTGGACGAGATCGAAGTCATCAAGGTAAGTTACCCGAGCCCAACGGCGAAGGTCTGCTGAACGACAGCCCGTCAACGTCTCTTCGCTTGACATGATTCCCACGGGATCATGAGAATTGTCATCACCACGCCGGTGAATCGGATTAGCGTGCAATATGTCTCGCTCACTAGCGGGCGGGCATTCAATCTCAACAACCCTTTCAAAGGAGTTTGATCATGATCATCCGTACCACCCTCGCCGCCGTTATTTCTGCCGTGGCGCTGCTCACCGTGTCGGGCTGTGCTGTCACCCGGGATCAACAAACCGTGGGTGCCTACATCGACGACGCTTCCATTACGACCCAGATCAAAAGCCGATTCTTCGAGGACAAGGCCGTGGCAGGCACCTCGATCAGCGTCGAAACACTCAACGGCGTGGTGATGCTGTCCGGTTTTGCCAAGAATGCCACTGAAAAATCCACAGCCGAGAGCATTGCGCGCAATGTCAATGGTGTGAAGTCAGTCAAGAACGAGATCGCCGTTCGGCCTTGAGTATTTCATGGCGCATTCGTAAGTAGAGTATCCGTTCGGCGCTTGTCGGGACGGCCTGCTGGCTTCGTCATTCGCCGATCCTTGACACAAGGAGAAATATCATGCTTGAGACCATTGCAGTCATCTTGGTCATCCTCTGGCTTCTGGGTTTGGTCACTTCGTACACCATGGGCGGGTTAATCCATGCCCTGCTGGTGATCGCAATCGTGGTCATCCTGATTCGCGTGATCCAGGGCAGACGCCTGTAGCGAGCCAGATCACACACCCTTTCGCAGGGGATCCACATGCGCGCGCAGCGCCTCTTGCTCCGGTTTTTGAACCTGCTGGTCGGGATCGCCATGCTGGTCTTCAGCGGCCTGGCCAGCGCCGACCCCCCATCACGGGTTGCGCGGCTGGGCTATGTGGCCGGCTCGGTCGGGTTTTCGCCCGGCGGCGAGAACGACTGGATGCAGGCCACCCTGAATCGGCCGCTGACCACCGGTGACCGCCTTTGGGCGGAAGCCGGTTCGCTGGCGGAGATCGAGATCGGCGGTGCCATGATCCGCATGAACGCTGGCACCGGCATAGCCATGCTCACCCTTATACTGCCACATTGAACATCAATGTGGCTTCCTCCTGCTCCCGATGGATGGGGGGCTCCCACCTATGAAGGACGAAGATCATCGATGTTTTTTTCAAGGATTTATGCAATGAAGCTCTCCCGATCACTTCTGGCCGTTCTTGGCGCGTGTTTGATTTTTGGACATGCCGCGCAGGCTGCCGACCCGACACCCGCCCAAGTAAATAGCGCAGCGCAAGCACCCAGGCCTCCCGACAACGAGGCAGCATTGATTGAGCGCGGCAAGTATGTGGCGCACTTGGGCGATTGCGTGGCCTGCCACACTGCAAACAAGGGACCAGCGATGGCCGGCGGCCTTGAACTCAAGACGCCGATGGGCACCATTTATTCGACCAATATCACGCCCGACGCCACCAGCGGCATCGGCAGGTATTCGTTTGCGCAATTTGATCGCGTCATGCGCAAGGGCGTGGCTGAGGACGGGCACAACTTGTACCCGGCCATGCCTTATCCCTCCTACGCCAAGATGAGCGAAGACGACATGCGCGCCTTGTACGCTTTTCTGATGAAAGGCTTGGCGCCGGTCAGTCAGGCCAACAAGCCGGCGGAGATGCGCTGGCCGTTCAGCATGCGTTGGGGCTTGTCGTTCTGGAACTGGGCGTTTCTGAAGGAGGCTCCCTTCAAGCCGGATGCGGACAAGGATGCCGTCTGGAACCGTGGCGCCTATCTGGTGCAAGGCTTGGGACATTGCGGTTCCTGCCATACGCCGCGCGGCATTGCTTTCCAGGAGAAGGCCATG
>JALNWC010000220.1 GCA_023231075.1 Rhodoferax sp. | reverse complement strand
TTTTCGTCGAGCGTGAAATCACCCACCTTGGTGATGCCTTCGCCGGTGTGCGGGTCGGCCTCGCCCTCCTGCGGCTCCAGCTGCGGCACGATGCGGTTGATGGCCACATACAAGTCGGTCTGGTCCTCGGCCTGGCCGCTGATGATGAGCGGGGTGCGCGCCTCGTCGATCAGGATCGAATCCACCTCGTCCACAATGGCGTAGTTCAGGCCGCGCTGCACCCGGTCGGCGGCTTCATAGACCATGTTGTCGCGCAGGTAGTCGAAGCCGTACTCGTTGTTGGTGCCGTAGGTGATGTCGGCGCGGTAGGCGGCCTGCTTTTCCTCGCGCGACATGTTGGGCAGGTTGATGCCCACCGACAGGCCCAAAAAGTTGTACAGCTTGCCCATCCACTGGGCATCGCGGTTGGCCAGGTAGTCATTGACCGTGACCACGTGCACGCCCTTGCCGGTCAGGGCATTCAGGTAGACCGGCAAGGTGGCGGTCAGGGTTTTGCCCTCGCCGGTGCCCATTTCCGAGATTTTGCCGTTGTGCAAGGACATGCCGCCGAGCAACTGCACGTCAAAGGGGCGCATTTTCATGACCCGTTTGGAGCCCTCGCGCACCACCGCAAAAGCCTCGGGCAGGAGCGCATCGAGCGTTTCACCCTTGTCCAGCCGGTCCTTGAAAGCCTCGGTCCGGGCGCGCAGGTCTTCGTCAGAAAGCTTTTCCAGCCCAGCTTCCATGGCATTGATCTTGCCCACGGTGTGGCGGTACTTTTTGATCAGACGGTCATTGCGACTGCCGAAAATTTTGGTGAGTAAGTTGATGGCCATGAATACCGGGCGGGCAGCCTGACCGGTAGGGGTCAAACATGCGGCGCAATCCTTTGTTACAAACTAACTTGAATGGGGGCAGCGCATTGAGCGTCAAATGACGTCAAACACCGTCCAAAGCCCCAATTTTACCCGCGTGCCGGGACGACTCGCCCGGCACTTCACGGACTTGCCGGCGGGAGACCTTCCGCCGGGTCAAGCTGCCCACAAATCTGGCCGGTCAGCCATCCCTGATAATCGTGCGCATCCGCCCTCACCCCAAAAAATGAACCGACGCCAGCCCTCAGTGACCTTGCTGCAAGCCAGCCAGAACCACGCCAGCCTGGCCAAACTGATGGAACTGAACCGCGCCTCGAAAGCCCGCTTTGACGCCATTGCCACCCTGATTCCTGACACGCTGCGGCCCAACGTCACCGCCGGTCCCCTCACCGACGGCGTCTGGTGCCTGTTGCTGAGCAACACCACCACCGCCGCCAAACTGCGCCAATTGCTTCCCGCTTTTGAGGCCCATCTGCGCGTGCACCAGCTGGAGGTCAAAAGCATCCGGCTGAAAGTCAGCGGCGCCAGTGGCTCGGGCCGCTATTGACGGCAAGTTGCCTGTGTCAATGGCGCCCAAAAAACGTCGCTGAACCCCAATTCCGTCAAGGCGACCTGGTCGTTCAAATAGCCAACGGCCCCAACCGCCATCGGCCCGGGGCGGGCCTCCTACAGGGATCAAGATGCATTTGTAGGAGCGGCGCCCTCGCCGCGATTGACTTCCAACAGCAGTATTGACCTGCGTCTCTTTTGTCGGAAAAATGATTCATTAACAAGTCAATATGTCTAAACCTCTTGCCCGCCCCTATTCTCAGGGGTCGGTCAGGGCCGGGAAAATGGTGGTGAACGATGACTTCTGGAAGTGGCCCGCTATTACGCGGCATCCGGCGAGCTGGCGAGCTTGCGATCTTGCCGGTGGCGCTGCCCTGCAATATGGACAGCTACGGCCTCATCATGCGCTCCGACCATGTGCTGACGCCGGGCGCCAACCGGCTGCTGGGGGCGATCCGCAAGGTGGCGTCTGGCAGGCACTGAGGCGATTGCTCACTTCACCACCAGCAGACTCTCATCCCACTTGGCGTGTTTCTCCAGCCCCACCAGATTGGCGACGGTGGCGGCAATCTGGGACAAACCGGCGCTGGCGGTTTGCTTCAAGCCCAGCTTGCCCCCGGTGACCGGGTCAAACAAAATCAGCGGCACCGGGTCCAGGGTGTGGGCGGTTTTGGCCTTGTAAGAGCCGTCCGGGTTCAGGACGGGCTGTTGGGTCTTTTTGTCCAGCTCGAACATTTCCTCGGCGTTGCCGTGGTCGGCGGTGATCAGGGCCACGCCGCCCGCGGCTTCAATGGCCGGCAGCAGCCGCGCCAGGGCCAGGTCCACGGCTTCCACGGCCATGGTGGCGGCGCGGAAGTTGCCGGTGTGGCCCACCATGTCGCCGTTGGCAAAGTTGCAGCGCAGCAGCTGGTACTGGCCGCTTTGCAGGGCGGCAATCATCGCGTCGGTGATTTCGGCTGATTTCATCCAGGGTCGCTGCTCAAAAGGCACCACGTCGCTGGGCACTTCCTGCCAGGTCTCGCCCTCGAACTTGCTGGAGCGGTTGCCGTTCCAGAAGTAGGTGACGTGGCCGAATTTCTGCGTCTCGGAGCAGGCAAACTGGCTCAGACCCGCCTTGCTGAACCACTCGCCCGAGGTGTCCCGGATGGCCGGTGGCGTCACCAGAAAACGCTTGGGCAGTTGCAGGTCGCCGTCGTACTGCAGCATGCCGGCATAGGTCACTTGCGGGCTGCGCACGCGCTCGAAGCGGCTGAAGTCCGGCTCGACAAAGGCGCGCGTGATCTCGATGGCGCGGTCGCCCCGGAAGTTGTAGAACACCACCGAATCGCCGTCCTCGATGGTGCCGATGGGCTGGCCATGCTCGGCAATGACAAATTCAGGCAGGTCCTGGTCAATGGTGCCGGGGTGGCTGGCACGCAGGCCGTTGACCGCTGCGGTGGCGTTGGCAAACTGCGGGCCCTGGCCCAGCACATGGGTTTTCCAGCCTTTTTCGACCATCGGCCAGTTGGCGTCGTAGCGGTCCATGGTGATGGCCTGGCGGCCCCCGCCGGAGGCGATGCGGGCATCAAAGCCGTCGCTGCCGAGCCCGGCCAGAAAGGCCTCGAACGGCACCACATAGTCCAGCGCGCTGGTCTCGGGCACGTCGCGCCCGTCCAGCAGGGCGTGGATGCGCACGATCTTGACGCCCTCAAGCTTGGCCTGGACCACCATGGCCTTCAGGTGATCGATGTGGCTGTGCACGTTGCCGTCGGAAAACAGGCCGATGAAGTGGATCACCCCGCGGCCGGCCTTGGCCCCGGCCACGATCTGCTGCCAGGCCTGGCCTTGCCAGATCGAGCCGTCGGCAATGGCGTTGGCGACCAGCGCCGCGCCCTGGCTGTAGACTTGACCCGCGCCAATGGCGTTGTGGCCGACTTCGGAATTGCCCATGTCGTCGTCAGACGGCATGCCCACCGCCGTGCCGTGGGCGCGCAGGCTGATGTGGGGGAATTCGGCAAAGAGTCGGTCCAGCGTGGGTTTGCGGGCGGCGGCAATGGCGTTGCCCACGTCGAGCTGGGACAGGCCGTAGCCGTCCATGACGATGACGAGCACCGGGCCGGGAACGCCGGGGAAGGCGGACGATTTTTGTAGCATGCAGGACTCCTGAAGTGATGGTGCAGAGCCGGTACGGCGGGGGGTCAGCCCGGCCAACATCCGGCAACCCCGCTATCTTCTCTCAAATCATGGCGCCGTTTCTGCGGCGATGCCCAAACATCAGGCGCATTTTCTTCAGGCAGACCTCAGGACGGCTCCGGTTCGCTCGGCAAACCAGAAGCACCGCCAGGTCGACTCAGCCTGCCGCGCGTTTTTGCAAAATCTCGAAGGCCGGCAGGGTCTTGCCTTCCAGCACTTCCAGAAAGGCGCCGCCGCCGGTGCTGATGTAGCCCACGTCTTTCTCGATGCCGTACTTGGCAATGGCCGCCAGCGTGTCGCCGCCGCCGGCAATGCTGAACGCATCAGACTCGGCAATGGCCTGCGCGATGACCTTGGTGCCGTTCTCGAACGCGGCAAACTCGAACACCCCCACCGGACCGTTCCAGACGATGCTGCCTGCCGCCTTGAGCTGCGCGGCCAACTTGGCGGCCGTGACCGGGCCAATGTCCAGAATCAGGTCGTCTTCGGCCACCTCAGAAGCGGCCTTGACGGTGGCCACCGCATCGGCGGCAAAGGTTTTGGCGGTGACCACGTCGGTCGGGATCGGCACCTCGGCGCCGCGCGCCTTCATGGCCTCGATCACGGCTTTGGCGTCATCGACCAAGCTGGGCTCGGCCAGGCTTTTGCCAATGCGCAGGCCGGCGGCCAGCATGAAGGTGTTGGCAATGCCGCCGCCCACAATCAGCTGGTCCACGTTTTTCGCCAGCGCCTGCAGAATGGTCAGCTTGCTCGACACCTTGGAGCCGCCCACGATGGCCACCAGCGGGCGCTTCGGGTTGGCCAGGGCTTGGTTGATGGCGTCGATCTCGGCCGCCAGCAAGGGGCCGGCGCAGGCGATGGGCGCAAACTGGGCCATGCCGTAGGTCGTGCCTTCGGCGCGGTGCGCGGTGCCAAAGGCGTCGTGCACAAAGACGTCGCACAGGGCGGCGAGTTTTTTGGCCAGCTCGGGCGCGTTTTTCTTTTCGCCGACGTTGACGCGGCAGTTTTCCAGCAGCACGATCTGGCCGGGTTTTACATCGACGCCGTCGACCCAGTTGGCCACCAGCGGCACCTCGCGGCCCAGCAGCTCGCCCAGGCGTTTGGCCACCGGGGCCAAAGAGTCTTCGGGCTTGAAGGCGCCCTCGGTGGGGCGGCCCAGGTGGCTGGTGACCATCACCGCGGCACCGGCATCGAGCGCCATCCGGATGCAGGGCACGCTGGCGCGGATGCGGGTGTCTTCGGTGATGTTGCCGGCATCGTCCTGCGGCACGTTGAGGTCGGCGCGGATAAACACCCGCTTGCCTGTGGCAAAACCGCTGGCAATCACATCGGCAAAACGTAAAACTTTCATGGTGACTTCACTCCTGGTTAAGTCGCTATTTTCAATCCAAAAATCAATGGGGCTTTCGTGCAGACGGCTATTTGTCAAGCGGCAAACCCCGACGCCGGCAAGGCTGAAAAGTCGGCAATGACCCGGTCTGGGGCGCAGGCTTCAAGGGGCTGGCCCATGTTGTAGCCGTAGGGCAGCAGCCACACCGCCACCCCCGCGTTGCGCGCGGTGGCGGCGTCGATGCTGGAGTCGCCGACAAACAGGGTGCGCTCCCGGGCCACGCCAAACTTTGCCAGGCAGTGCAGCACCCCCACCGGGTCGGGTTTTTTGGTGGCAAAGGTGTCGCCACTGACCACTTCATCAAACAGGCCCCTGAGCTGGTGCGCCTCCAGCACGACCCGGGTGTAGCGGCTTT
>JALNWC010000219.1 GCA_023231075.1 Rhodoferax sp. | reverse complement strand
GGCCCACGCCTATCCGGACGCCCCCACCCAACTGCCGCTGGACGAGGTGCTGGCCAAACTCAAGCCCTGGCTGGAGGACGCCAGCCACAAAAAACTCGGCCAGCACGTCAAGTACGACCGCCACGTGTTCGCCAACCATGGGCTGGAGGTGCAGGGCTACGCGCACGACACCATGCTGCAAAGCTACGTGCTCGAAGTCACCAAGCCGCATGGCCTGGCCAGCCTGGCCGAGCGCCACCTGGGGCGCAGCGGCATCAGTTTTGAAGACCTGTGCGGCAAGGGCGTCAACCAGCTCTGTTTTGACCAGGTCGACGTGGCCCGGGCCGCCGAGTATTCGTGTGAAGACGCCGACATGACGCTCGACGTGCACCGGGTGTTGTGGCCGCAGTTGCAAGCCAACGACAAATTGCGTTTTATCTACGAGCTGGAGATTGCCAGCAGCGAGGCCTTGTACCGCATCGAGCGCAACGGCGTGCTGATCGACGCCCCCACGCTGGCGGCGCAAAGCCATGAACTGGGCCAGCGCATTTTGCAGCTTGAAAAAGAGGCGCATGAACTTGCCGGCCAGCCTTTCAACCTGAGCAGCCCGAAGCAGATTGGCGAGATTCTTTTCACCAAGCTGGGCCTGCCGGTGGTCAAGAAGACGCCGACCGGCTCGCCCAGCACCGACGACGAGGTGCTGCAGAAGCTGGCCGAAGACTACCCGCTGCCCGCCAAAATCCTGGCGCACCGCAGCCTGTCCAAGCTCAAGGGCACTTACACCGACAAGCTGGCCCAGTTGGCGCACCCGCGCACCGGCCGTGTGCACACCCATTACGCACAGGCCGTGGCGGTGACCGGGCGCCTGAGCAGCAACGACCCCAATTTGCAAAACATCCCGGTGCGCACACCCGAAGGTCGGCGCGTGCGCGAGGCCTTTGTGGCCCCGCCCGGCTGCGTGATCGCCAGCGCCGACTACAGCCAGATCGAGCTGCGCATCATGGCGCACCTCAGTGGTGACGCGGCCTTGCTGCTGGCCTTTCGCGACGGCATGGACGTGCACCGCGCCACTGCCGCCGAAATTTTTGCCATCGATACCGCGCAGGTCAGCAGCGAGCAGCGCCGCTACGCCAAGGTCATCAACTTCGGCCTGATCTACGGCATGAGCGCCTACGGCCTGGCCAAGGCACTCGGCATCGACAACACGGCGGCCAAAAACTACATCGAGCGCTACTTTGACCGCTACCCCGGCGTCAAGCACTACATGGACCAGACCCGCGCGCTGGCCAAGGCCCAGGGCTATGTCGAAACCGTGTTTGGCCGGCGCCTGTACCTGCCCGAGATCAACTCGCCCAACGGGCCGCGCCGCAGTGGCGCCGAGCGCGCCGCCATCAACGCGCCCATGCAGGGCACGGCGGCCGACCTGATCAAGCTGGCCATGGTCAAGGTGCAACAGGTCATCGACGCCGAGCAGCGCGCCACCCAAATGATCATGCAGGTGCATGACGAACTGGTGTTCGAGGTGCCCGAGTCAGAAATTGACTGGGTGCGCCACGAAGTGCCCAAACTCATGGCCGGTGTCGCCCACCTCAAGGTGCCGCTGCTGGCCGAGGTGGGGGTGGGGCCGAACTGGGACCAGGCGCACTGAGTGGCTTGAAGCCGCTTGCCGACGGCCGTGTTTTAATGAATCGCATGTCACACGCCTCGATACCGCTGGCGTTGGGGTTCGGGTGGCATGTGATGAAAGGCAGTTTCATGAACGCAATCAAACTGGTAGGCGTGGCTTTGATCGTTTTGGGTGCCCTCGGGCTCGTCTACGGGGGCTTCAGCTACACCAAGGACACCACGGCGCTCAAAGTCGGCCCGGTTGAAATGACGGTGCAGGAAAAGAAAACGGTCAATGTGCCCCTGTGGGCCGGCATCGGCGCCATCGTGGTGGGTGGCGTTTTGCTGGTGATGGGCAAGAAAGGCTAAGTTGAAGCTCAGACGTAGCCCAGCACCGACCACCAGACACCGCCGACGACCACCAGGATCAGCAGGTTGACCACGCTCATGACCAGGCCGGCGCCCCACCATTCATTGAGGCTGGTGTAGCCCGAGCCAAAAATGATGGGCGCGGTGCCCGTGCCGTAATGGGTCAGCGACATCATCAACGAGGACGAAAATGCCAGCACCAGGGCCAGCAGCATGGGCGGCGCACCCAGTGCCACCCCCGCGGTAAAGAAGGCGGCAAACATGGCGGTGATGTGCGCCGTGGTGCTGGCAAAGAAGTAGTGCGCGTAAAAATAAATCGCCACCAGAATGGCGGTGCCGGCCATCCAGCCCAGACCCAGGTAGCTGATGCTGGTTTGAATCGACAGCGAAAACCAGCTGATCAGGCCCAGTTTGCCCAGGAAGGTGGCCATCATGACCAGCGCGGCAAACCACACCAGGGTGTCCCAGGCGCTCTTGGCTTTCAGAATGTCTTCCCAGTCCAGCACCCCGGTCACCAGCAACAGCGACAGGCCGATCCAGGCGGTGGTGGTGGCATTGATCTCGTAGGCCGGGCCAAACAAAAAGGCCGGCACGCTGGCCCACATCAGCAGCATCAAGCCCAACACCCCCAGCGTGATCTTTTCAGAGGTTTTGATCGGCCCCAATTTGGCCAGCTCGCTGTCGGCCAATTCCTTGGCGTTGGGGGTGTTCTTGATCTCGGGCGGGAACAGGAAATACAGCACCAGCGGCATCACCAGCAACATCACCAGACCCGGCAACAAGGCCGCCAGCGCCCATTGGCCCCAGGTGATCTTGATGGCCGAGTCGGTGGCTTTGGCGACCAGGTCGACGATCAGCGGGTTGGGTGCCGTGGCGGTGATGAACATCGCCGAGGTGATGGGGTTGGTGTTGTAGTTGACCAGCGCCAGGTAGCGGGCAATTTTTTTCGAGGTGCCGAGTTCCGGGGTCGAGCCGAACGCCTCGGCAATCGAGCGCATGATGGGGTGGATGATGGCGCCACCGCGTGCGGTGTTGCTCGGGGTCACCGGGGCAATCACCAGTTCGGACACCACCAGGCCGTAGGCCACGCCGAGGGTTTTTTTGCCGAACAGTGAAATGAAATAGTAGCCAATGCGCGTGCCCAGGCCGGTCTTGGTCAGGGCCACGGCAATCATCACGGCAATGGCAATCAGCCAGATCAGCGGGTTGGCAAAGCCGCTCAGGGCGTCGGCAATGGCGCCCTCCGGTTTGCCGGGGCGCGTGACGCCGGTGATGGCGACCAGAGAAATAGCGATGATGGACAGCGCGCCGATCGGCATGGCCTTGCCGATGATGGCGGCAATGGTGCCGATGAACAGGGCCAGCAGATGCCAGGCTTCGGGGGTGACCTTTTCCGGCACCGGGATGCCAAACCAGATCAGCAGGCCGATGCCGACGGCGACGGCCGATGGCACCAGTTTGGGTAAGGACGAGTTGTTCATCGCGTTGGTCTTCCAGGGTTCGGGTTGTCGATCAAGCCAGATATTAAAGGCCGACCTCGGGGTTTTCCCTGATATTTGTCAGCTTGCGGGCTCTTTGCTTGCCAGGGACGCGACAAAAGCCATGACCACCGACTCGGCGGCGCTGCCCTGGCAGGCTTGCTGCCATTGCTGGGCCGCCTGCTGCAACCGGCGCTCCTTGACGTGGCCGAACCCGCGCACTTCGGCCGCAATGCCGGCCAGCCTGACGGCCGCGGCGTGGTTGCTGGCCGTCAGGCTGGGCAGCAAGGCCTCGATCATGGCCGGATACATTTGCGCCAGGCGTCGCTCCAGGCGCCGCTCGGCGGTTTTGCCGAAGGGGTCGAGCCAACTGCCTCGCAAGCCCCTCAGTCCCGCCAGCAGCCGCATTACTGCTAACACCCAGGGGCCATAGGCCCGCTTTTTGAGCTGCCCGGTGACGGCGTCGCGCCTGGCCAACCAGGGCGGCGCCAGGTGAAAAGTCAGCCGTGTTGGGCCCTCGAACTGCTCACGCAGTTGCTTCTCGAAGCGGCCGTCGGTGTACAGCCGGGCCACCTCGTACTCGTCCTTGGTGGCCATCAGGTGGTAGGCCTGGGTCAGCACGGTGCGGGTCAGCAGCTCGGCGCCGGGCAGGGCCTGTTGCTCGGCTTGCTGCACCTGGCGCACCAGGGTTTCGAAGCGCGCCGCGTAAGCCTTGTTCTGGTAGGCGACCAGGTCTGCACTGCGGCGCGCGATCAGGGTCTCCAGCGCTTCTTTTTCAGGCTTGACCAGGCGCACCACCTGCGCCGGGCTGCTTTGGCGCAGCACCGCGTCCAGGTCCAGCGCAGCGCGGCGGCCCCAGTCCAGCGCCGCGAGATTACTCGCCACGGCGACGCCGTTGATCTCGATGGCGCGCTGGATGGCCGCCAGCGACACCGGCAGCCAGCCCTGCTGCAGGGCATAGCCCAGCATCAGCATGTTGGCGGCAATGGCATCGCCAAAGACCTGGGTCGCCAGACGCGTGGCCGGGAAGGCGTGCACGCGCTCGGGGCCGGTGGCGCTGTCGATGGCGCCGCGCAATGGGTCTTCGCCAAATTCGGCGCCCACCGGGTTCAGCACGAAGGCGGCGTGCGGTGCCAGATGGGTATTGAGCGCCACGCGGGTGCGCCGCGGCGTCATGGTCGCCAGCGCGGCCGGGCTGGCCGCGACCATCATGTCGCACCCCAGCACCAGGTCGGCATTGGCCGTGGCGACACGCGGTGCGTGCAAGTTTGAGGCATCGCGCGCAATGCGCACATGCGACAACACGGCGCCGTTCTTTTGCGCAATGCCGGTCTGGTCGAGGCAGGTGGCGCGCAAACCCTCGAGGCGCGCGGCCATCGCCAGAATGGCGCCAATGGTGATGACGCCGGTGCCGCCGATGCCGGTGATGACGGTCTCGTGCGCGGGCAGCAAGGGGGCGCGTTGCGGCGCGGGCATGGGTGGTGTGGCGCTGCGCGCCTGCTGCGGCGCTCGCGCGCTTTGGCGCGGCCTGGCCCCGGCCAGCGTGACAAAGCTGGGGCAGAAGCCGTCCACGCATTGGGTGTCCTTGTTGCAGGACGACTGGTTGATCTGGCGCTTGCGGCCCAGCTCGGTCTCCAGCGGTTCGACCGAAATGCAGTTGGACTGCACCGAGCAGTCGCCGCAGCCCTCGCACACCGCTTCGTTGATGAAGGCGCGCACATCGGGGTCGGCCAGCGTGCCGCGCTTGCGCCGGCGCCGCTTCTCGGCGGCACAGGTCTGGTCGTACAGCAATACCGTGACGCCTGCGGTCTCGCGCAGCTTGCGCTGCAAGTGGTCGAGTTCGTCGCGGCCGTGCAGCGTGACCCCCGTGGGAAAACCGCCGTTGGGCGC